>JAJUHH010000044.1 GCA_029267975.1 Clostridiales bacterium | reverse complement strand
GATATTAGGATTGGTGATAAGTGTAGGGAAGGGAGGGAGTATTGTGCATGCAAGTGAGACGGTGGTAGACACAAGTGAAAGAGCAGGAAAGAAGGAATATGTTAATCCAATTGATATTGAGCATGCCTGGCAGGAGGGAGAGCTTGGCGATCCCTTTGTAATGCGCTTCAATGGACGCTTTTATTTGTATTGCTCCGGATGGGACATTTATCTGAAGTGCTGGTCCTCGGAGAATCTGGTGGACTGGAAGTATGAAGGTGAGGTAGCCAGGGATCAGGAGCTTAAGAATGGCTATGCTCCGGAAGTCGTATATGCCAGGGACGGTTATTTTTATATGGTAACCTCACCTCAGGGCGCAGGTCACAGGGTCTTAAGGTCAACGAGTCCCTTAGGTCCTTTTGAGATCATCACAGATAATATCGGACGATCCATTGACGGCAGCCTGTTCTTTGACGATGATGGCAGTGAATATTTCTATCACGCAGACAGTTCCGGGATCAAGTCCAGTAAGGTTACAAATTATACGGAGTTTGGCTATGACAAAAGCACCGGTGCTTATCTGGGGCACTGGACAGAGGGGCCTCAGGTCTTTAAGCGGGGCAAATACTATTTCATGACCTTTACAGGCAACCACGTATTAAGTGAGGGCTATCGAATCGCCTATGCGGTATCTGATTATCCGGACCGGGAATTTGTGATGCCAAGGAATAGCCAGTTTGTCATTCATACCACGGATGGCTATTGGGCGCTGGGGCACAATAGTGTGGTAATGGGGCCGGATATGGACAGCTATTATATTGCATTTCATAATAACCGCTTATATAGTCCCAATCGAAAATTCAATCTCGACCGCTTATTCTTCAATGGAAGCAAACTGACGACAACAGCACCGAATAATTGGGAGCAGCCTGTTCCTTCCCTGCCGGACTTCTATGCCTGGGCTGATGAGGGAACTGGCCACAGTCTTAAGATACATAGGATGGGGGACCGGGACTATACCATGTCTGAGGCAGAGAGTGGTGCTGATTTTATTGCGGAATGGAATATTTCTTCCGGTAGTCTGACAGCCCTGTTCTCTTATGTGGATGAGAAGAATTATGGGATATTGGAGCTATCGGGATCGGAATTAAGACTATCGGAGCTTCGTGACGGTAAGCTAGCCTTACTTTCCCAAGGCAGCATACCGGAAGGCTACAATGAAAAGGCACACCATGCCCTGCGGCTTGAAAAGTCGGGAGAGATAGTGACCCTGTTTTATGACGGACTTCAGCGTCTGGACGCGGTAACAAGCCTCTCGGGAGGACAAATTGCTGCAGCGGTGGATGGGGGCGTCCTTCGCTATATGGCATTTTCCAATCAAAGTGGAGGGGAGAGTGACTTCTTAGCTCCCAAATCAATGCCGGGGACCTTTGATGCAGTACATTATCTGCCAGGTAAAGGCGTAGGCTATCAGTCGGAGGGAGAGAACAAGACTTCCTACCGCAGTAGGGATTCTGTTGCTATTCAGGAGACAAAGAGCGGAAGCTATGCCGCCATGCTTCAGAATACCGGAGACTGGTTCAGGTACGCAATATCTGTGAAGGATAGCGGTTTCTATTCCATTGATGTCAGACTGCAGGGAGAACTTAATGGAGCGGAGCTTCTTGTATCAACAGAGAATGGGGCGATAATGAGCTTTCCACTGAAGGATACCGGAGCTTATGATGAAGAAGGATTTACGGTAATCACTCTGAAGGACTTAAGCCTGGAAGCAGGTTATCATACTCTGGAGTTTCAGCTTAGCAAGGGAAGGAATGTACTTCTGGAAAGCTTCTCAAGCTATCAGTCAGCGCATGTGGAGTCCACCAGCAAGATAATTCAGGACTCTGCCCGGCTGCTGAAGGATGGCTGGAGGTTCTATGGCAGTGTTGCCCGGGAATTTAAAAGCACTGACATGGGTTATATTCCACCACATATCAAGACCAAGGCCTTTGTGGGTGACACAGGATGGCAGGATTATGGGGTAGAAGCAATCATACCTGCTGGGATGGAAGGAACAAGCGGCATGCTTCAGCTATACTTAAGATCCAGCAATGAATCCTGGCATGCAGATCAGGTAGAGAATGCCTTCTTCGGCTATCGCTTAACCATTGCACCGAAATTCCTTATCCTTGAAAAATGCAAATATGACAGTAAAAAGCTGGCGGATATTACATTGGATCAGGCCCTGACCCAGGATGTGCGTCTTCGTGTTCTTATGAAGGAGCAGAGGCTCCTGGTATATATGAACGACGAAATCGTCATAGATTACACCGATCCTGACCCTATCAGTCACGGCCGAATCGGGATCGGGGGAAGCAACCAGGACAGAGGTTTTTCTGAGTTAAGTGTATTTCCTGTGACGGATGAAATGATGGAGGCACAGAAAGTAAAGGGGAATACTGTGGTTACGGAAAAAGCTGAGGATGATGCAGTAGTATTGGGTGAGGTAGACGAGGACCTGAACAGCAGCAAATATGTACCTGCTATTGCTGCAGTTGTTGCTGCTATTTTGCTGGTATTTGCTTCAATCGTTCTATTACTCTATAGAAGAAGGAAAAACAGAAAAAATAAGTAAAGGTGGTATAAGTCAGTAAAATTAGTTAAAAGAATAAGTCTATAAAATATTGAATTGGGGAAGGAAAGGACAGAATACAACCTTTGCGGGATGTATGCAGTTCTTTCCTTCTTCTTGTTTATGCGCTTGCCTTTATTGGCGCTTCTGTAATATTTTGCTCCGGTTTTGGTCACATATATAATAATTGACTTGGTATCCCCGGCTTTTTGATGGGTAGGAGCAGAAACAGAACATAAAATGTAAATTTTACAAAATACTTGGTATTATTAAGTTGAAAAAAGGTAAAATATGCTATAATGTAAAATATTACAGCATAGCATGTATATTATATTAATATTTCGGGAACAGAAAATAAGTTTATCGTATGGCAAGGACAAGGAGGTTAGGATTATGGAGGTATTTTCAGAATATTTAGCCAAGATAGAAAACAAGGAAAACCGGGAACGGGTAGAGACGGTTCTAGGGTGGGTTTTAGAGAAGTTCCCAAATCTTCAGCCTAGAATAGCATGGAACCAGCCTATGTTCACTGATCACGGTACCTTCATCATTGGCTTTAGTGTAGCCAAGCAGCATATGGCGGTGGCACCGGAATGTGTTGTGATCAGCCGTTTCTCTGAGGACATCAAGCAGGCAGGATATGATCACAGCAGTGAGTTATTCCGTATCAAATGGAGCAGCCCCGTGGATTACTCCTTGCTGGAGAAGATAATAGAGTTTAATATTGAAGATAAAAAGCAATGTACAACATTCTGGAGAAAATAGAACAAAGGAAGGAAAACAAATGGAAACAGAAAGATTAATTATCCGTACAGCAAGACTTGAGGATGCAGAAGATATGTTAGAGATAAGAAATAGTGAATATGTTCTTAAGTATAATTGTATGTCTAAGTTATCCTTAGAGCAGATGCAGGAACAGGTAAGAAAAGAAATGGAAACCCCAAATACCTTCTATATGGAGCTGAAGGAAAATCATAAGGCAATCGGGCTCATAGGTCTAGAGCATGATAGCTTACGTTATGGGGTTAATTCCCTGTGTATCTCCTATTATCTTGGTGAGGAATACTCCTCAAAGGGCTATATGACAGAGGCGCTAAGGGAAATTATTCGTTATGTTTTTGAGGAAAGACAGGCGGATGTTCTGTCGGTTAGAGTATTTAAGGATAACTTAGCTTCTCGAAGACTGGTGGAAAAGCAGGGCTTTGTCAATGAAGGTTGCCTTCTAAAATGTGTAAAAGCGTATCAGGATGTTGTATATGATGATATGATATACTCCATCCTAAGAGAGGAATACGAGGCCCAGCACAGAGACAATTAATTATAAAAAGCGAAGCATTAGAAAAATATAGAAGAGACATCTTACAAGCATTTACATAATCCAATGATAAACGATAGGAAATATGAACACAGAAGAAAGGCACAGAGCTTTATAAAACTGAGTTAAAAAGGAGTAAGTATGACTTCTGCTCCCTTGGAGAGAAGAAGTTTATACCGGATCAGATATGGAGCATGAATTTATAGAGATTGTAGGAGCAAGAGAGAATAACCTTAAGAATATCAGCCTGAAAATTCCAAAAAGGAAAATCACCATCTTCACCGGAGTATCCGGCTCTGGCAAGTCCTCCATTGTGTTTGATACAATAGCCCAGGAAGCCGGCCGACAATTAAATGAAACCTTCAGCAAGTTTGTACAGATCTATCTGCCCAAATATGGACATCCGGATGTTGATTCCATTGAGAATTTATCATTGGCCATTATTGTAGATCAAAAAAGGATCGGAGGTAATTCACGTTCTACCCTCGGCACAATTACGGATATTAATCCTTTGCTCAGACTTTTATTCTCCAGGATTGGGCAGCCAAGATTAGGCCATGCTTCTTATTTTTCCTTTAATGATCCCCATGGCATGTGTAAGACCTGTGAAGGTATCGGCAAGATTGTTACCCTGGATCTGGATAAGACTCTGGATCCTGATAAGTCTCTCAATGAAGGAGCCATCCTACTGCCAGGGTATAAACCAGGCTCCTGGCAGTGGAAGATGTATGCTGCAACAGGCTTTTTTGATTGTGATAAGAAGATTAAGGACTATTCAGAAGAGGAATACCATAAGCTGGTTTATTGTAAGCCCATGAAGATCAATCATGTGATGGAAGGCGTGAACACCACCTACGCAGGACTTGTCGAGCGCTTCATTATGCAGTTTGTGAAAACCCAGTATGAAAAATCCGATGCCTCGAAAGAGAAGATTGCTCCCTTTACAACACAAAAGCAATGCCCCGATTGTGGAGGGAAAAGATTTAATGAGGAGATATTAGCGTCAAAAATAAATGGCTGTTCTATCGCAGATGTAATGGCCATGCAGGTGGATGAGCTGCTGGAATTCATACAGACAATCCAGGATAAGAATGTGAAGCCTATCATACAAAATCTATCTGCAAGGCTTGGGGATCTTATCCAGATCGGAATTGATTATGTCAGTCTTGACCGGGAAACCTCAACCTTATCCGGAGGTGAATCACAGCGTGTCAAGATGGTCAAGCACCTCTCCAGCAGCTTGATGGATGTCATGTATATTTTTGATGAGCCAAGCATCGGATTACACCCCAGAGATGTCCACAGGCTGAATGAACTGCTGATTAAAATAAGAGATAAGGGTAATACGGTAATCGTAGTGGAGCATGATCCGGATGTTATCAAGGTGGCTGATTATATTGTGGATGTGGGACCCTATGCCGGCAGTATGGGAGGTAATATCGTATTTGAGGGCAGCTATCTTGAACTTCAGAAGGCTAAGACGCTGACAGGAGAATATTTAGGAAAACGTCTGTCCATCAAAAGCAAGCCAAGAACAAGCAAGGAGTTCTATGAGACAAAAAAGAGCAGCTTACACAATCTTAAGAATGTCAGTTTAAGAATACCAAAAGGGGTATTTACCGTTGTTACAGGCGTTGCCGGCTCCGGTAAATCAACGCTTGTGAACGGTGTATTTGCACAGGAATATAAAGACGCCATAATTATAGACCAATCTGCCGTCAGTGCAAATCTGCGCTCTAATCCGGCTACCTTTACCGGGATTATGGATGAGATTCGCAAGCTTTTTGCTGATGCCAATAAGGTAAGTGCCGGTTTATTCAGCTACAATTCAGAGGGAGCCTGTGAGACCTGCAAAGGGAGAGGGTATATCGAAACAGATCTTTCCTTTATGGATTCGGTAGAAACCCTTTGTGAGGATTGCAATGGCAAGAGATATAAACAGGAGGTATTGGAATATAAGTATAACGGCAAGACAATTGTAGATGTTCTTGATATGACGATTGCAGAAGCGGTGGATTTTTTTACCCAAAAGGAAATTAAAAATAAGCTGAAGCATATCGTTGAAGTAGGGCTTCACTATATGACACTGGGCCAACCCCTTGATACTTTGTCCGGCGGTGAGTGCCAGCGCCTGAAGCTTGCCAAGGAATTAAGTAAAAAGGGAAATATCTATATTATGGATGAGCCTACCACAGGCCTGCATATGTCTGATATCACAGGGATATTAGCGATTATTGACCGCCTTGTGGATAAGGGAAATACGGTGATCGTTATTGAACACAACCTCGATGTGATCCGGAATGCCGACTGGATCATTGATATGGGTGTGGAAGGTGGAAGTAAGGGTGGACAGATCCTGTTTGAAGGACCACCTGCTGAACTTCGCAATTGCAGGGAGTCAATTACGGCAAAATATCTGTAATCATGCATTTCAATTGCTGGAGGAGAATACGTCACCCGTGGAAGCTCAGTGGTCCTGTGTATATAACCTGACAGATCAAACCATGTCAGTTGAATTCTATGGTGATTATGATTATACCTATACCTACCGACCTTAAGCTGCTGCGCTGCAATCAAAAAGCCTGCTCAGAGACAGACTGAAAAAAAAGGACGTGCTTCAATCTCTAAGCGGAAATGTTAGATTTTGAAACACGTCCTTCAATATTAGAGATGAGATGGATTACAGAGGTAGTTGATTAATTCATCCGGCATTAGCGGCTTACTAAAGTAATATCCCTGAAATAGGTCACATCCCTGATGTTCAAGATAGTCGCATTGCTCCTTAGTTTCAACACCCTCTGCAGTCACTACAGCATTTATTTTATGGCCAAAGGAAATTACCATATCAATGATTGCTTTATTGATTGTGTTAAGATTGCAGAGGAAGGTTCGGTCAATTTTAATACCATCGATAGGATAATCCTGAATATATTTCAAAGAATTATATCCGGTACCAAAGTCATCAAGAACAATTTTTATACCTTGCTTCCTTAAATGCTCTATATTCTTTGCTGCAATATGCGCTGATTCAAGTAGTACACTTTCGGTAATTTCAAGTTCCAGATATTTGGGGAATAATCCGTTCCGGTGTAGAATATTACTGACAAAGTCACTAAATCCAGGGTGTTGTAGTTGTAAGGCAGAAACATTCACAGATATTCCATAATCAAAGAAGCCTTTTACATGCCATTTTTTTAATTGCTTGCATGCATTTTCAAGAACCCATTCACCGATCGGAATGATTAATCCTGTATTTTCTGCAAAGGGAATAAAATCTGCAGGGGAGATAAGACCCTTTTGAGGATGCTTCCATCGAAGCAAGGCCTCCATCCGTACCATCTTTTTAGACTTTACATCTATAAGCGGTTGATAGCATAAAAAGAATTCATCTGCTGCTAGTGCAGCCCTCAAGTCAGATTGTATGTTAACATAGTCATTTCCTTTTAAGTTCAATTGCTTATTATTATACTTATTCTGCATCACGTTCTCCGAGTTGTCATTTGTACTTATAGCATAGGATGAAAAATCACTTTGTACTCAGAATGCTTGACATATCCAAGACAAAGATGAGACTGCCATCTATTTTCAAAACATAGGAAATATAATAATTATTGAAGAAAGTTGGCAGATTGATATTCGTATCGATTTCCTCATCCTTTGGTTTTACGATTTTACTTACATCATCAACGATCAAGCCCACACTTTGCTCACTTGCTATGATGATTTTTGTGTTTTTATCAGTTTGCTTTTTCTCCATTCCCAAGAAAGTACCTAAATCAATTACTGAGTGGACCTTACCCCGGATACTGATCACACCTTCGGAATAGGAGGGAGCGTTGGGGACCTTGGTGGGAGGGATATACTTGATGATCTCATTCACCTCTTCGATTGGAAATCCATATTGAACCTCTCCCAGATTTATCACTACGATTTGCTTTGTATTATCCACTCTTAATCCCCCTTTTAAATCTTAAATGCGGATACAGCCTTGATTAAGGATTCTGACTTAAGCTTTGCTTCTTCAGCCAGTTTTATTACCTCATTTGACTTCATAGCGATGGCATAAGCCTCCTGAGCGATACTGGATGCTCCCTGCGCTTCTTCGTTGGAGGCACTTGTAATTTCTTCAATGGCCTTTACCATGTTCTGCATGGAAGCGAAGAGCTCTTCAGAAGATGCACTATATTCCATAACCATGTCGTTTATGTTGGCAGAACTCTGACTGTATTGTTCGCTTGTATCAACAAGGGTGTCATAATCCTTTAATACCCGACTGTCGATGAATTCTAGGATTTCGTTGGAGCTGCTGGAAAGGTTATTCACTGCCGAGAAGATTATCTTGGTCACTTCCTGTATTCTGGAAACCGCATTCTTGGAGTTCTCTGCCAGATTTCTGATTTCATCCGCAACCACTGCAAAGCCTCGTCCTGCTTCTCCGGCTCTTGCAGCCTCAATTGCCGCATTGAGTGCGAGCAAATTGGTCTGTGAGGTGATTTCAAGAATTGCCTCGGACAGCTCATCGATCTGACTTACTGCCTTGGATTGTTCTATGGCACTCTGCAGCTCACTCTTTGTTTTACCGTAGATATCAATTGCGTTTCCTTTGGATGTAATCGCATTTTGCTTCATCTCTATTGTCATTTGACTTACGGTGCTTACAATGCTTGCCCCTTCCTGAGCCTTTGATGCAATTGCTTCAACTGTTTTCTCAATCTCTGCCGAGGTTGCATTCATTTCTTCCGTGGATACAGCAGTTTCTTCAGCACCTGCAGATAATTCCTCAGAAGTAGCGGAAATATCCTCTATGCTCTTATTCAGCTGACTCATTCCGGAATTAATGGTGGTTAGCATATGACTTACGTCAGAGGATTCTGCAACGACGGTCTCTATAATATGTTTAATTGAATTCTGCATTGTCTGGACGGAATTGGCCAGGACACCGATCTCATCCTTCATTTTAAGAGAGCTGGCAGTTACTTCTCTTGTAAAATCGCCTGTTGCTACCACCTTTAAATGCTCCGCAGCTCTTTTGATGGGTCTTGAAATATTACTTGCTATGAATAAAGTAACTACCAAACTGATTGCAATAAACAAAAAGGATACAAGGAATATGATGAAGGTTAGTTGATATACGGAAGCCATTACATCTGATTTCGGAGCAGCAATGGACAAGGACCAACTGGTTCCTTCTACCGGAGCATAGCCCATATACTTTGTTACACCCTGATAGGTGTACTCGCCGACACCAGATTTCCCATCCGCCATGAACTGAGTTAAGCGAGCCAGGGATTGCAGATCCTTATCCTCCTTTGCTTCCTCAATCGTGTTATACATTTCAAGAACGAAGTCTCTATTGCTATGTGCAATGGTGGTACCGTCGCCGTTTACCATTAATGCCTGGCCGCTTTCTCCGAACTTGATCTCATCGGTAAAATCACTTAAGGCATCACCGGGTCGGATGGCAAGCAGCACTCCCTTTACATTATTGTTTTCTTTTATGGGAACCGCATAAGCCAATACCATAGAGCCATCCACCTTATTCGGAAGGGGATCTGAAATAGCCACATTACCGGCCAAAGCCTTGTCAATATAATCTCTTCCTAAAATATTAGCGCTTGTCCCGTCTGTAAATATTACATTGCCTTGTAAATCAACGATTCCCATTCGCAGATGACCACTTCTTGTAACTTCAGGTTCCAATAAACTTAACTTTCTCTCTGTGCTCATGCTGCTGCTTGTCAGCCATTCACTTGCAGCCAATGCTTCCAAGGCATTTGTTTGAACTCTCAACTCACTTGCAATTCTTGCAGCTCCTTCCTCGGCAACTTCAGTGAGGGATTCATTAATACTGTTTGATAGGGCTCTACTGGATGCCAGATAGGAAACTACACCGAGCCCAAGACAAACAAAGAATACTAAGAGACCAAAAAATAGTGTTAGCTTTGTTTTAATACTTTTAAATTGCATCATAAATACCTCCAGCTGTAATTTTTAGATTGATGTCCCTATCATATCCTCTGTTTCATCTTTTTTCTATATTTTAGACATTAATGTCATTGCCATGGAATTGACAAATTATTTAACATGATTTTCTTTTTTGGTTTGCAATGGTACTAAAACATGATAGAATAAGCTACAGATTTGTTATACAATATGCTGGATGCAAGTGTTGTCATATTTTATTTAGTCGGGATAAATTAACAATAGAATTCTGGTGATAGCGTAACTAACAATGTATCGATCGAAATAAATACTGGTAATTCTATGCCTGTTTTATGACATAAAATTTAACGACTGGGGAGAGTATTTATTGAATGCCAAAGATAGTATTTGGTGAGTGTCTCAAGCTTTTACTAAGTACTTTGGATATCAGCAACAGCCGATTATCCAAAGCGATCAATGTAGACAGCTCATTAGTTAGCCGATGGATTCATGGGAAAAGAGTGCCGCCCTATAACTCAAGCTATATTGAAAGTATTTCAGATTATCTATCTAGTAATATTCATAATACACTTCAAGAGCAGCAAATAAATGAGATTTTTCAGAATGCATGTTTAGAGGAAGAAATAACAGATGGTAACAAGGAAAAAATCAAAAAGATATTATTAGAGGCGCAGGGATATTCTATTGAGGGCAATAAGAAAAAGAGAATAGAAGTTAATCATGTTAGATCCTACAAAAATCAAATAAGGAAAAACATTCACACTGATCCAGCGAACCCTATGGATCAAAATATTGCTTCTTTTATTGCCTTATCCAGTGAAGATAGGGTGGTTTTGGGAGTAGATAATGTTCTGGCAGCCTATAATGAGTTACTTGACACTGCTGCCATGCAGGGGAACCGTAAAGATAAAGCAATTTATATCACTCACAATAGCCTATTAAATCTAGATCATTTATCTAACCATGACATAACAAAATGGTACAGCGCTTTACTTAAGGTAATTAACAATGGATGGAATGTCATTTTATTATTAAAAATGAATGCCAATACGATTAGAACAGTTAGATTTATTAATTATATGATATTGCTGGTACAAACAGGGAAGTTCATGCCCTTTTATATTAAAAACTACGATAGTATGATCATAGGGGATGAACTGATCGTTGTTCCGGACATAGGTGCCTTTTCCTGTTTTTCTGATCATTTACAGCCTTATATTAATTGTGGCTTATATATCAAGAGTAAGCCCGTGATCAAAATTTATCAAAATCATTTTCAAGGCATTTTAGCAAAATATGCGCAGCCTCTGATCAATAACTTCCCTAACCGTACAGCCTATAGTCATTACTTAGCGGATTGCGAGGATGACATCGGTAATCGTTTTTTATATAAATACTGCTTTAGTGTACTCACCCTCCCGGAACATTTATATTGGAAGTACTTAGGCAGCAGAAGTGATTCCAAGGATTCAAATAATGTCTCCATAGAACTATTTAGAAAGCGGATGCAGGCATTTCAATCCAACATACAGAGGTATGAGTATAAGGATGTATATATGGTCTCATCCATCAAGAATCTCATGAGGAATTATCAGTTCTACTTGCATAGCTATGAAGGAATACAATCCATACATATGGACACCGATGACATCATTGAGTATTTGGAAAATATAATTGAACTGCTTCGAACATATGAGAATTATCAAATTGCCTTTCTACCCAAGGATTTTGACAGTAAGGACTATATGGAAAGCTTTTGCTGTATTGTAAAAGAGCGGGCTGTGGTACTGTTTGAAGCAAGTGATCAATCTATGGACACCCAAGAGGTGCTTTCATCAATTTCGGAGCCAACCATCGTCCAATTGATATATAATAACTTTATGAATCTTTGGGAGCTTATTCCTCCCATCAATAAAGAAAAATCAGCGGTTATTTCCTGGCTGCAATGCCAGATTAATATCTTAAAGCAGCTAAATTGTAAGAGCAGATAAGACTCAATGGATGCTTATCCATTCATTCAAAATAGAGCTAATATATATGATAATAATAGAAGGGAAGGATTTAATTATGAAGCAGCAGGTTATGACAGCTCCCGGAACAATTATCTTCAGAGAAGTACCGGTTCCGCAAGTAAGGGATGATCAGGTTAAAATTAATATGAGGAGCATTGGGATCTGCGGATCAGATATCCATGTTTATCACGGAAAGCACCCTTTTACCACTTATCCGGTTACACAGGGTCATGAAGTATCAGGTGAGATTGTAGAAGTGGGGGCAGCAGTGACTAAGTTTAAGCCGGGGGATAAGGTAACGGTAGAACCTCAGATTGTCTGCGGCAAATGCCACCCCTGCCGTCATGGTAAATACAATCTTTGTGAAGAATTGAAGGTAATGGGTTTCCAGGATACCGGAATGGCATCGGAGTATTTTGTCGTGGGAGAAGCAAAGGTGACCTTACTTCCGCAGGATATGACCTTTGACCAGGGGGCAATGATTGAGCCTTTGGCGGTTGCTGTTCATGCTGTGAAGCAGATGGGTGATGTGACCG
>JAJUHH010000043.1 GCA_029267975.1 Clostridiales bacterium | reverse complement strand
ATTTCGGATACCTCCTATGTTCATTTTTGTGGTTGGCGAACCCACATCTATGATAACATAGGAGGTTTTTTTCTTGAAGCTGAAGCTAATTGGGGACACACCTGCATAGCAGGTGGTTTATTTTTATTGCGATACAATAAGAATGCTGCAGTACAACGGATTTTGTTGTCCTGCAGCAATGAGACTTCTCATATTAGGTTTACACAATATTTATTCCTAAGACTAAAATACTAGTGGGAACAAGCACAAACCCTATTACCTGCGATAGTATAATACGCCCAGGGTATTTGGTCCACAGTGGCTGGAGATCACTCCACCGGCTCTGGTAATATGGATCTCTTTAAAATAATTTAACCCTGCTAAGTAGTCATAGGTTTCTCTTTCAATCTCAGCATCAATGCCGGAATGGGTAATAAAAACACGGGCTGGATCTGCCTGTAAAAGCTCCTCCTCCATCTCCCTTGCATAATTCTTCACCACAGCTTGCTGCTTCCCCCGGTACTTCTTAGCCACACCCATCTTCCCATCCTTAACTGTGATCATGGGCTTTAATCTTAAGGTGTTGCCAAGTAAGGCTGTTACAGCATTACAGCGACCTCCTCTATGCAGATAGGTCAGGGTATCTACCACGAAGGAAGCACTTACCTTGTCCCGGTTTACTTCAATCCCAGCTGCAATTTCCTGCGGGGAACGCCCCTCCTGCGCCAGAGTCGCAGCTCTTAATACCTGCAGCCCAATTCCTGTTGACAGATTTTTGGAATTAATCACCCAGGTATGCTGCTCGTAATCCAGCTCCGCTGCCGCCATGCGTACCACCTGACAGGTCACGGACATATCCTCGGAGATGCCAAAGAAGATAATCTCCTCTCCTGCTTCAACCATAGGACGAAGACGCTCAATCACATAACCGATCTCTGGTGCTGCTGTCTTAGGCGTAGTATGATTCTGATCAGACCACTGATATATCTCCTGGGGGGTAATCTCTATACCATCCAGATAGCTTTGCATATCCAGAATGATATTGAGTGGAATGATAGAAATATTGAATTTGTCGATTAATTCCTTTGATAAATCACATGTACTGTCAGCAACGATTCTTACTGCTCCCATTCTATTCCCTCTCTTTTCTTTCTCACTCAGTTCTGGGAAGGGTTACCGTAAAGGTTGTCCCCTTGCCTTTCTCACTGATCACATTTATTTCTCCTTCGCATAATTCAATGATACGCTTTGTCAGGGATAGACCAAGGCCATTCCCCTGTATGCTACGAGAGGAATCCCCCTGATAGAACTTATCAAAGATATGTGTGATGGTGTCCTTATCAATACCAATGCCTTGGTCACTGATGCTTACCGTTACCAACTGTTTATCGGCGGTACATCTTACTGTAATCTCGCTGTTATCCCCACTGAACTTAATTGCATTGGACAGCAGGTTAATCCATACATGAGACAGCATTTCCTCATTGGTGATATATTTTACTTCCTCCAGCTCCAGGTTCAGGTTGATATCCTTACTGCTCCATTGCTTCTCCAATAACAGGATACAGTCGCGAATTTGCTCATCCAGATAGAATTCCTTGCGGTTACTGACGATCTTCTGATTCTCAAACTTAGACAGCAGCAATACATTGGAGGACATATTAGTGAGCCGCTCCGCTTCGTTCATTATGATATCCGTATATTCTTTCCTCTGCTGCTCCGTTAGATCTGACCGCTGCAGCTGTCTGGCAAAGCCCCTGATTGAAACAATCGGTGTTTTGAACTCATGGGAAAAATTATTGATAAAGTCCTGGCGGAACAATTCAATTCCTCCCAGATCCTCTGTCATCTTGTTAAAGCTTTTGATTAATTGTGCCAGCGGATTGTTTTTCTTTACTTCCTGCACCCGCACGGAAAAGTCCCCTGTGGCTATGGTATTGGTGGCCCGCTTCATTTCCTCAATTGGCCTGAGGACCCACCGGCTCAAAAGAGCAGATATAAAGGTTCCCAGGATAATACTGACTATGACAGCTACTATGGATAATACCAGAGGCATATAGGGCTCCTCCGGCAGCAGCTTCAGCAGATATAAGATTAATATAAAGAGTACTGTCAGGAAGCTGGCGGATACCATGATGATAAATACATAGATTGCCATAGCAACCTGCAGGGAACGGTCCCGTTTCATGACATCTTCACCGCCTTATAGCCCAGACCGCGGACAGTGATTATCTCAAAATCCTTATTGACCCGAAATCGGTCTCTTAGTCGGTTAATGTGAACATCTACCGTTCTCTCATCCGTATCGCTGTCCATGGACCAGATTTCGTCCATCAACTGCCTTCTGGTAAATATTTTATTTGGATAGGAAAGAAGCTTATAAAGCAACTGAAATTCCTTGTTGGGCAGTTCCTGTTCCTGTCCCCCGCTGGTCACGGAGCAACCGTCATAGTTTAATACAGTATCCCCGATCACCAGTCTGCGCTCTGTTATAATTTGAGACCTGCGAAGCAGTGCCGCAATTCTTAGCAGCATCTCTTCTTCATCCACCGGCTTAACCATATAGTCATCGGTTCCGGAGAGAAAGCCCTGCCGTTTATCTACAGCTGCCTCCTTGGCAGTAACCATTAAGACAGGGATATTACTACCGCCTGCCCGCAAGGTCTGAGTAAACTCATAACCATTCATCCTTGGCATCATGATGTCGAGAATGATCAGGTCCACATGCTTCTTATCCAGAAGTTCCATCCCTTCCACGCCGTCAGCCGCCAGAATCGGCTCATAACCATTCTGTTCCAGAACGGTTTTCATCAGCCTTCTTGTATTTGCATCATCTTCTATGACCATAATATGAAACATGACAGATTCCTCCAGCGGTAAAGATCATTTACATTTTAGCAAAGTTCCCGACAACTTTCCATCATTACTTAGAAGTTAACCATCATTGATTATATCTATACAACAGTAATTTTAACTGAATATTAACTCATGAAAAATCTAACCGTAAATTAGAATATTTCTTACGGTAGATTTAGAGACATTATAGAATTGGGAGTTATTTGTTAAAACTTAGTTTATATTAGATCACTATGATACGAACTGTTATTGTACGAAAGGAGACATGAATGCTTAAATTAACGAACATATTTAAGAATTATAGAGCAGGTGACACTACCGTCCATGCTCTAAAGGATATTAATATTGAGTTCCGTAAGAACGAGTTTGTATCTATCCTTGGACCTTCCGGCTGCGGTAAGACAACCCTGCTTAATATCATCGGCGGCCTGGACCGCTACACAAGCGGTGACTTATCCATCAACGGAAAATCCACAAAGGAATTTAAGGATACCGACTGGGATACCTATCGTAATCATTCCATCGGCTTCGTCTTTCAGACCTATAACCTGATTCCCCACCAGACTGTCTTATCCAATGTGGAGCTGGCTATGACCTTATCCGGTGTATCAAAGTCTGAGCGCCGTCAAAGGGCCATAGAGGCATTAACCAAGGTTGGACTGAAAGATCAGCTTAAAAAGAAACCCAACCAAATGTCCGGCGGACAGATGCAGCGTGTTGCCATTGCCCGTGCCCTGGTGAATAACCCCGAAATCCTACTTGCAGATGAGCCTACAGGTGCTCTTGATTCGGAAACCAGCGTGCAGATCATGGAGATTCTGAAGGAAATCGCCAAGGAACGTCTGATTATTATGGTTACCCATAATCCTGAACTTGCCAATACCTATTCCACAAGGATTATCCGCCTCTTAGACGGTAAAATCGTTGATGATACCAATCCCTACGAGTTGGCCAAGTTCAGCACGGTAAAACCGGAGAAGAAAAAGAAGGCTGCAAAGATGAAAGGCCCCAAAGAAAGAAAAACCTCCATGTCCTTCCTCACAGCCTTATCCCTGTCCCTCAATAACCTGATGACAAAGAAAACCCGAACCTTTATGACAGCCTTTGCGGGAAGTATCGGTATCATCGGTATCGCTCTTATTCTGGCACTGTCTAATGGTATTCAGACCTATATTGATAATGTACAGGAAGATACCCTTTCCTCCTACCCGATCACCATCGAGGCAGAGACCATGGATATCAGCAGTCTCATAAGTTCCCTGTCTGAGGTGACGAGTGAGGAAGCCGAACATGACCTGGATAAGGTTTACTCCAACACCATTATGATGGATATGATGAATACCATGGTTGCTGAGATGAAGACCAATAATCTGGAGGAGTTCAAGAAATATCTGGAGAGCGAGGACAACGGCCTAAGTCAGTATATCAGTTCCCTTCAATACGGATATGATCTGGATCTAAATATCTTTGCCACTGACACCATAGATAGTGAGGACGGAGTCTCTCAGGTAAATCCCAGCACCTTATTTGAATCGGTGTACTTCAATAATGCTGGACAGATGTCCTCCTTAGCCTCAATGTCTCCTATGGCAAGCGGACTTGAGGTATGGTCCGAGATGCTTGATAACCAGGAACTTCTTTACTCCCAGTACGATGTGTTGGCAGGACAATGGCCGTCTGCTTATAACGAAGTAGTTCTGGTGGTTGACAAGAATAATGAAATCAGTGATTTGGTAATGTATGCCCTTGGCTTAAAGGATCCCCAGGAGTTCCAAAAGATCATGGAGGCTGCTGCCAGGGGGGAGACTTATGATACAGAGGTCACCTCTTTTACCTACCAGGAGCTTTTAAATAAATCTTATAAGCTTGTCCTTCCTGCAGACTACTATGTAAAGGACGAAGAAAGCGGTACCTGGGTAGATATGCGTGAGGACACAGACTACATGAAGGATCTGGTAGAACAAGGGGTGGACATGAAAATCGTCGGTATCGTTCGTCCTAACAAGGATGCGGTATCAACTTCCATTAGCGGTGCTATCGGTTATACCCATCAATTGACCGAATATGTAATCAGGGCAACCAATAACCGTGAAATTGTCAGGCAGCAGCTGGAAGATCCGTCCATCGACGTATTTACCGGAATCCCCTTCTCTAATGGCGAGCAACAGGAGCTCACCATGGAGGAGATCTATGCTTATATCGCCACCCTGGAGAAAGCAATGCAGGCACAGACAAAAGCCTATATCAGCACCATGAGTGAAGAGGAGGTGTTAGAGCTCTTTTCTGAAAGGCTTCAGCCGGATACTACCGATGCTACCTATGAGGGTAATCTTGATCTGCTGGATGTTGTAGACCTTAATAAGCCCTCCCAGATCAGCATCTATGCTCCCTCCTTCGAAGCAAAAAATGCTATCTCCGATAATATCGATGCCTATAACCAACGCATGACAAGGGAGGGGAAGGAGGAGTATGTCATCAATTACACCGACCTGGTAGGACTTATGATGTCTTCTATAAGCTCCATCATTAATATCATCTCCTATGTATTAATTGCCTTTGTGGGCATCTCACTGGTGGTATCCTCCATCATGATCGGTATCATCACTTATATTTCCGTTCTGGAGCGTACCAAGGAAATCGGTATCCTGCGTGCCATCGGTGCTTCCAAGCGTAATATCTCCAGTGTATTTAACGCAGAAACTCTGATCGTAGGCTTTGTATCCGGTGCACTGGGTATCCTGATCACGGTACTGCTCACCATACCGGCCAACAGCATTATTGAAAATGTATCCGGTATCTCGGGAGTACAGGCTAGCCTGCCTGTGGCCGGCGGTATTATTCTGGTGATCATCAGCATGGCACTGACCCTGATTGCAGGCCTGATTCCTTCCAGACTGGCAGCTAAAAAGGACCCTGTGGTAGCACTGAGAAGCGAGTAAGAAGCTTTATGAACTAAGGAAAGAACAAGATGCATCCCCACACACAGGTTACCGGACAGCTTATTGATTTGTTCGCCATAATCAAACATAATAAGTTTGCTTCTGGTGTGCAAATCAACAAGCTGTCCGGCAAACAGTAATCTTCTTACTTCTGTTCATTGTCTGCTAATCCAAGAACATGGCGTTCTTGGGAATGGTCTTAAAGGCCTTCTTAAATGCCCTGGAGAAGGTGGAGTAATTCTTAAAACCGCTTTGAAAGCAGGCTTCCGTCAGGGAGGCACCATTTTGAACCAGGCTCTTGGCAAGGAGGAGGCGCTTCTCGGTGATATAATTCCCTATGGTATAGCCGGTCTCTTCCTTGAAGAAATGCATCAGGTAATAGCGGCTTAGGAAGAACTTGGCCGATAGAATATCTATGGAAAGCTCCTCCGTCAAATGCTCGTTAATGTAAGCGATCATCTGCAGCAGCTTGGCATTATCCTTTGCTGAATCCAGGTAATTGATATGGTTGGAGATCGCTGTCCTGTTCAGCTGGATCATGAACTCCAGAAAGAGGATTCTCTGATACAGCTTCTGGGCAAAGGCCTGATCCGTGAAGGAATGCTCCAGCTCCTGACACACCTGATACAGCTTGCTCTTATCCAGGGAATGGATCCGAAGCACATTGGAGTGCTCATCCCTGGCGCGGTTAAAGCAGTAATTTAAGTCATAATCCTCTTCCTTATAATTATTTAAAAACTGCGTGGATACGTAGATAATAATCCTTTCATAGGCGGAATTATCAAGAATTGACGGTCGGTGGATCTCTCCGGCATTCACAAGGACAATGTCATAGGGCTCCAGTTCATAGCTCTTCCCCTCAATGGTATAATTGATATTACCGCTCAGAAAGATTATGATCTTATTAAAGTCATGATAATGATAGTTAAATTCCCTCCTCTGATGGTCGATCAGATGAAATATTCGAAAGTCATTTTCCAGATATCCAGCTTTTTCAAAATCAATCATAGGAATACTGCTCCTTTATCATGTCCAGGGGTGCCTAATCTGTTTCTCCTGCATATTATAACATATATAGCATTATATGCAACAATCAAAGCATTATTGTGCTATTCTTTTCAAATAATGTTGTATAGAATAGGATTAGAAGTGTGAAATGTTATGTAAAGCGAAAGCAGTTTTAGATCAAGGAGGATTTTTAAATGCTTACAGGCGTCTGGTTACCCATCGTAACTCCTTTTAAGAACGATAAAATCGATTATAAATCCTATAAAAGGCTGATTGATCATTATTCCGATAAAGGCATCAGCGGATTTATTCCCTTAGGCACCACCGGAGAAGTACCTACCTTAAGTGATTATGAATTTGAAGAAATGATCGAAAAGACCATGGAATTTAATACCCGCCGCCTTCCGGTGTATGTGGGAATCGGAGGAAATTATACAGCTCAGGTAATTAAGAAGGTAAAGATTGCTGAATATTATGATATTAACGGCATCTTATCTGTCTGCCCCTATTATAACAAGCCCAACCAGGATGGTATCTACAGCCACTTTAAAGCCATTGCCGATGAGACACCTCTCGATATCGTGATCTACAATATCCCTTATCGCACCGGAGTCAATGTGGAAAATGAAACAATATTTAAGTTATCCGAGCTTAAAAATATCGTTGGGGTGAAGGACTGCTGCGGTGATATTAAGCAGAGTATGCAGTTAATTATGAATCCTCCCAAGGATTTCTCTATCCTATCCGGAGAAGATATCCTCTTCTATCTGACACTGACCATGGGAGGTCATGGAGGAATACTTGCATCTGCTCACATGAATACAGAAGACTTTGTGGATGTATATAATAAGGTTAAGGCCAATGATACAGAAGGTGCACTTCAGATCTGGAGCCGTCTCTATGAATTTATCCCCCTGTTATTCAAAGAGCCCAATCCGGCACCTGTGAAGTACTATCTGTACAAAATGGGACTGATTGAATCACCCGAAGTAAGACTTCCTCTTATGGAGATTTCGGATCAATTAAAGAGCAAGCTGGATCATTTTATTCCTAACATGCCTCATGAGAGAATTGGTAAGCGAACTGCTATCGCATAATATCAACTGCAAGTAATCGCTGCATAGAAATGTATTTGATTATAAAGGCTGTCCTATCAGACTTTCTCTATGAAGAGAGGTTCCGATATGACAGTCTTTTTCTAAACTAATATTAAATCTTATTCGTACCTGCCACTGCACTTTTTCAAGGATAGCAGCTATACCGGATCATGACAATCATAATGTTGATGCTACTATATTCTTACGCCCAGCTTTCTTAAATCCTCCAGTGCCTGTTCATGGCTTCTCACCTGTATGGTATGAAAGCCGAAGGGCTTTGCCCCCTCCAGATTTTCCTGCGTATCATCCAAAAACACCGCCTGGGATGGATTGATCTGATAGCGGTCAATTAATAGCTGATAAATCTCAGGCTCCGGCTTAATATGCTTCACCTGATAGGAGATAATGCCTCCGTCTACATACTCCGGAAAGCGGAAGGACTTTGAATGCAGTTCATAGTAGCCTTTGCTATAATTGGATAAGAGATAGACCCTGTAGCCGTTTGCCTTCAGCCTCTTCACAAAATCTTCAGAATAAGCATATTCCTTCACCACATCATTAATCTCAGAAAAGAAGCGTGTAATCTCCTCCCTAAGCTCAGGCTCCCTGGCAATACTCCCTGCAATGAGCTCCTCTTCTTCCACCGCTCCTCGGTCCCATTCCCTCCAGTTTGGAGTTAATACCGTAGCAGCTGCTATCCTTTGAATAATATCCTCGGGGTAGCCGAAATCCATCAGATATTCCTTCCAGCGAAAATGCGCCAATACATTTCCGATATCAAGGACAATGGTTGTGATGGGGCTGACCTTCTGAAAGGCAATTCTTGGATCCCCATTCTCCAAATAGATAATGCCGCATCTGCTATAACCATTTTTTATCAATAGCTTTTGCATAATATAGTTATCCGCATGGGTATCAATACGAACATTACCGGTCCTTGCAAAGCACCAATCCAGACAGAAGGAGGCTGCCCCCTTTTGATGCTCGGCAGATGCAATCCTATGAACCACCCCGTAGGGCTCCTCATTCAGCCACTGTCCATCATAGATCTTAAGATAGGTAGGGTCAACTCCCTTGGTAAAGCGGAAAACACAGAGGATCCTGTCCTCATCCACACATACATAGCTGCATTGCTCTTCAATATCCTGAATCACCAGTTCACGGCTGGGATATCCATTAATCCACTGAGAAGCATTGCCATTCTGTCTCATATACTCTCTGGCATGATCATAGATGGCCATAACCGTATCCAAATCTTCTAATCTTGTATTGCGTATCTGCATGTATTCTACTCCTTTTTCGTCCTTTCCTGCTCCTAAGCACCGAGTATCCACCTAAGGTTTCATTCATTTCTACTTTATTTACACATAGAATAGTAACAAATCATGAAACCAGGCAGCCCAGGAAAAGCAATTCACACGAAGCTATACCTAGCGAATATGGTTTGCCTGATGGAGGTTTTCCTATGAAGCAGAAAATTAGTTTTAAGCATTATCGTAAAATTATTATTTTATTATTAATAGCCGCTATTTTAATACTGTCAATCACAAAAAATATTATGGAAAGCTACGCCGTATCTTCAACACAGGAAGCTGTCTGCGTCCCTATATTTATGTATCACCAGGTCAAGAATACCAATTTCGGTAAGGATGTCATCTCACCCTATGAGTTTGAAAGTGACCTGAAGTATCTGTCCGACAACGGTTATACAACCATCACCATGACTGATCTCATTGACTATGTATATTATGATAAGGATCTGCCGGAGAAGCCGGTGATCCTTACCATTGATGACGGATATTTAAGTACATACAAAAATGTCTTTCCTCTGCTGAAAAAGTATAATATGAAAATCGTGCTGTCAGTCATTGGTAAGACCGTAGACGACTTTTCAAAGGTCGTGGACAACAATATCAGTTACGCCTTCGTCACCTGGAAGCAAATCAAAGAGATGCAGGAATCCGGTCTGGTGGAAGTCCAAAATCACACCTATAATCTTCATAAAATCTGCAACGGACGCTACGGTTGTTACCAGAAGGCAAATGAGACCATGTCCCATTATGAGGAGCTTTTAACAGAGGATGTCTTAACCCTTCAGGAAAAAATCACTGCTGCCACAGAATTCACACCCAATACCTTTACCTATCCCTATGGCAAATATAATGATACTACTGAGAGTATCATTAAAAAGCTGGGCTTTAAGGCCACTTTGTCAGCCACCTACGGAGTCAATCTGATCAATAAAGACCCAGAGCGGCTATACGGCCTGAAGCGTATCTGCCGCTCTCATAACCACACGGTACAATCCCTATTGAAGGAAGGTCTAAAAACCCTGCGCTATATCAATGAATAATCTTGCTTCTTTCTTACTTTGCTGCGGGCGGATTAAGTATTGAGGACAGCTTAAATGCTAAAATACGGTCTACCGGATAAGAAGCGTTGGCAAAAGCACTTGACTCAAAGAGTACATAGATCCTTGAACCGTCGATTGCAATCCCCTCATTCATGGATGGCATAATGGTTGTATTTATGACATCTCCCAAGGATTTTACAGCTGTATCCTCATCAGAGAAGTCCGGATGGTATACATCGATCTGGCGCATATAACCACGAAGTCCCTGATACAGCTGGCAGGAACGGGACAGGATTAAGTAACCGTCCTCTGTAAAGGTAATTCCCTGCACTCGGGTAGGCATAGTCACGGTATCTGCACGCTCAATGGAAACAGAATCGTCAAAATCATAGATATCAAAACTATACATTTTGGTGGTATTTAATTCGTCATAGGAGCCTACCCACAGTCTATCATTATAGTAAGCAATATAGGATGCAGAGATGCCAACCTTGCATACGGAAAGGAAATCCACATTTGCATAGGCCTCTCCTGCCTTTGCCGCCTTATTGATCACGCTGTAGGGAATACAGGATACCTTGCTGCCGGTGGTCAACCAGACATATTTACCATCATAAGCAATCCCACCCACATGAGCCTTGGTAGGAAGTACAAGGGTAGTCAAAAGCTTCTTACTTGATTTATTCATAACATAGATGACAGAATTCTCTTCCCCTGCAAGATCATATGCAGTCATGAGCAGGTAACTCTTTGCAAAGGTTATTCCCTGAGGACACATGCTGGTGCTGATAAAGCCTCCTACATTGGTGGAAACCACACCGGGGACAATGATGCTTTTCTTTAAGTCCACATTCCCCTTCAGGAAGGTAATATCTGTGTATGCTTTAGATAATTTAAAGGCTGCATCGTCTGCAAAGAGCTTGGCCTGGGTACTGGTGGGTGCAAGCTCTGTTATGGTTACACTCTGCAGCTGGGAGGGGGCACCGTTATATTCTGTATTGTTATACAAGCGGCGGGCAACAACAGCATAAGAATAGGTCTCGCCGATTTCCAGTCCCTCAACAATATAGGTACAGTTTGCATTGCCTGCATTATTGGCCAGCAGTGTTCTTACCCCATCCTCATCCTCTGAATAGATATCATAGGAATCCGCTCCGGTAACAGCCGCCCAGGTTAATCTGGCCTTTCCTTCACCAGCCTTCACCTTCAATACCACCTGCCCTGCTCTGGTACTGGTATCAACGATGGGGGAAGCCTCGCTGATAAAGGTATTATTTAGTACAAAGGCGTGAACCTTATATTGATAGGCAGTTCCGGCCTTTAATCCGCTATCTGTAAAGCTTGCATTCTCTGTATCGCTAACGCGGACAAACACTCCGCTGCCGTTTTTACGATAAACACTATAACCGCTTGCTCCGGCAACCGGTGTCCAGGAAAGGGTAACAGACTTTGTATCACTGGCTGTCACCTTCAGGTCAGATACCGCTTGTGGTGTAGTTGCAGCCTGAAAAGAATCGGAAAAGAGACCCGTGGTAATCACACCATACTGATCCTTGATGCCCCTGATTTGGTAGCTATGTACTGTACCCAAGGGATAATAGAAGGTCATGCTCAGGTCAGAGGTAGTTGCTGCCAGCTGATAGGTTCCTGTGCTTGGATCCAGACGATAAAGCTCATAACGGGTAACCTCTGGCAGTGCCTTCCAGCTTATGGTATAGGAATCTGTGCTGCCCTTCACAGTTACTCCACTCACCTTACCGGGAACAACCGTCACCGGAATAGATACTGTATGATTCTGATACGTTATGTATACAATCTGATCTCCCAGCTTACTGCTGTCAAAAGCAGATACCGTATAATCGGTTACCAGGGTAATTGATCCGTCTGCATTCACACTGTTTATGATCATACCAGACAGATCCAGGCTCTCCCCGCTTCCATAGGTAGTTTTATCCGGATACTTATTAACATAAATCTTAAGAGGTACCGGTGTCGCAGGGGTAGTCACCTCACTTGCCCTGGCCGTAGTCACATTACACCAGGCGGACAATCCAAAAACAATCAACAATACTGTTACCAACTGCATCAATGGCAGCATTGGCAGTAATCTTTTTTTCATTAGAAATTCACTCCTTGCAGGTAAATCCAGGTCAACTAGTTACGTCGGTTCTTACACGAATGTGTGATAGCCTATATCCCACCCACAT
>JAJUHH010000042.1 GCA_029267975.1 Clostridiales bacterium | reverse complement strand
ATCATCATCAATATCCTTAGCTCCGGTTAAGAAGGCAGCATAGCTCTCGCTTACATAGGTAGGAATATTCTGTGCGATTTCATCGAGTTCATCTGCTTCTTCTGTTGTGAAGGTAATACCTACAGGCCATCTCCAACCACCGGTAACAGCCTGATTCTTAGCTTCATCATCATAGATATAGAACCATGTGTTGTTTGCTTCAATAGCAGTCTGGCTGTTCTTCAGGTATAAGAGGTTAGTTGCCTGGATATCGGGACCTGACCAAGTAGTACCATTGTATTTGGTCATAGGGTCTGTGTCAGCATCGTCTGTAACAAGGCTGGTAAACTGGGGAACGCCGTTTGCGTCATACTCCCAGGAAACACCTTGCTCACCATAGTTCCAGTATAATCTACCCTCTTCACTGTATGCATAGTTCAGAAGCTGCAGACAAGCCTTTAATGTTTCTTCATCAGCTGTCTTAGTAATAACTGTGGTCTGTGTACCAATACCGAGACCACCGAATACAGCAGAAAGAGTTCCGTCATCCCCTGTCGGGTTAGGAATACCAATCCATACCTCTTCCTGTCCATTCGCTACACGTTCTTTGTTCCAGATATTTACCTGTCCCATGGAGGTAATAGCTATACCACACTTATCATTATGAACCTTATTCTTGATTGTAGTATCATCTTCTGTGAGAATATCCTGATCAATCAGGCCCTCTTCCCAAAGCTTGTTCTGCCAGCTGATATAATTACGCCATTCAGGCTGTGCCTGGCCAAAACCAACTTTATCGTCCTTGATGTACCAGCCCCAGCCAGCGTCAGCATTACCATAAGCACCGAAAGCACCAGCAACACCCATTGCCTTATATCTGGAAGAGAATGCTGCATTGAAGGTTGCGCCATATTTCTCATTGAATACACGAATTACATTTTCGAATTCAGAAATTGTCTTCGGTATCTCTAAACCGCACTCTTCCAGCCAATCCTTACGAACAACCGGTCCCAGATAAGAGTCATTCCAGCCGCCGTCTTCGCGGAAGAAACCAAATGCATAATACTGACCGTTATCTGTCTTCATCGCACGATCATATGCGGGATTGGTCTGCAGCCATGCATAATAATCCGGAGCATATTCCTGAATGTAATCTGTCAGATCCCAGATGATCTCGTCCTGCAGGTACTGGTTTGCTTTGTCCATGAAATAACCTGTCATAATATTGGGCAAGCTTGTCGGATCTACCAATAAAGTAGTGGTAAAGGTATTACCATCAGAACCAGTTGTCGGGAACATCCACTCGATGTTAATTCCCGTCATCTTAGCCAGACCTGTGTGGAAAGGAGACTCAGACGCATCTGCAAATTTCTCATGTGGTAAAATACCATCCTGTGCGTACCAAGATACAGTGTGATCACCGCTTACTGGATAGGTAACGGTATAAGTTTCGGTCTCTGTTGCATCAGGTGTAGTTGTATCAGATGCAGCAGTAGTAGGTTTGGTATCAGGTGTTGAGCTGGAATCTGAAGATGTAGAAGACTTTGAACTACATCCGGTAAGCATGATTGCAGCTACAGTAAACACACTGATAAGCTTTAATAGATTTTTTTTCATTTTCCTCATTTCCTCCTTTATATTGTCATAGTTTTACCTTATCAGGTTAGACTATGATATTTAAAGATGCTGTGGATGGGACCACAGTCTCTTTAATTACTTATTAATTCGTTTGAAACCGCATGACATTTTATAAGAAGTAGGTTACAATGACAGAGCCCTGTGAAGCTTAAACAGTATTAAATTCATCCTATCTAAGGAGATACTAATGATTACGCAGGAATTGATGTTGCAAATGGATGGCTTTGAAGCCGTTAAGAAGATGTATCCAAGGTAAAAGTGGTAGCAGAAGCCACAAAACACTATTGTTACGTTTATCTTGGATATCTCATTGATCAAGGGTTGCCGACCTACGTTATCAATCCGTTACATACAAAGCTGTTCTAAAAAGTCTTACCCTTAGACAGACCAAAACTATCGAATGGGCGCTATATTTAATGCTAAAATTAGTGACCTCAGTAGATTCAATTCGCCAGATAAGTTATTTGCATATGCTGGATTATCACCTTCTGCATATCAATCAGGGCAACTTGACAGTGCTTATTCACATATGGAAAATATGTATCCAAATATCTACGATATGCTTTTATACAATATAACCAAATATGTTGTCATTGGGCTATTATTACTATAACACATGCTGCATGGAAATTAGCTCGAGTCAAATATCAATTCGAGAAATCAAGACAACCATCATAAAGTCAGCTTAGTTATATATAACCATATCTTCTCTTTGAGTACCGATATAGATGCTCTATTTGTTATGCAGTTTTCAAGGTCCTGTTTGCAACAAAATCTATTAACGCTTACTAAAAAACCTACTGTTTTTACTACTTTTACTTGACATTTTTCACTGTTAGTCTTGTAATATAATTAAGCAAGTTTGTCCAATATAAATTGGTGACAATTCATACTGCATATGTCTCAATTTGGATATATTGCTAATTTAATAAGCGTTTTTGAAGTTTTATTTGTTGATGTTATATATTGTATCTTCTGAACCGCTTATGTACAATATCATTTTAAGCAAAAAAAATTACATTTTGTGCAAAACGACATATAAATTGATAGGAAAGGAGTCATTTGAAGATGAAAGTTCTAAGAGGTAGTTGTGCAACCAGACATGACGCGTCCTTTTTCTTATCACGCCCACAGGGACTGGAGAATCATGTTATCCTGCTCCTTCGCAGCAAGGGGGAATTCTGGATCAACGATGAACATTATCTGTTAAATCCGGGACATGCCATTATCATCGCACCAAGAACGCAATATCGATATCATAATCCGGACGGTATTTATTCAGATGACTGGATTCACTTCCAGCTTGATAACGGGGAGGCAATTCCGGATTCTCTTGAATGTAATATCCCTTTTGTACTAAATGACTTAGAGACCTGCTCCACGCTAATCAGGCAGCTTTTATGGGAACAGGCTTATACCTCTCCTATATATGCTGAAAGTAATATTAATGCTCTCTTCACTGTTCTTTTTAACCACTTGGCCGCTGCTTATCATTCACTGGAGAATATTGAAAGCGTCAGTCCGTACCTGCAAAAGTTCAAGCAGCTGCGTTTACAGATACAGAATACACCTACTCAGGATCACACCATCAGCCGGCATGCGGCGGAGCTTGCCATCAGCGCGTCCCATTTCCAACATATATATTCTCAACTTTTTGGTATTTCCTTTCAGAAGGATCTTATTCGCATGCGAATTTCATATGCAGAAATTTTACTGCAAACAACAGATTTATCTATTGAGCAGATTGCCGAACACTGCGGCTATTCTAATAGTGCACATTTTTTCAGACAATTTAAGCAGATTAAGGGTGTTACACCCGCTAAATACAGAAAAACAAATCTTATCATTGATGGCTGAGGAATGTCAAAATATAACTTACAAAGGACCGACTATGAGTGACCGTACAAAAATAAAATTCTTATGTGTATTATTTTTAGTTTTTCTTTTTGTGTTAGAATGTTCATCAAAACCAACAATGGCTTTTGCCGGCCAGAAAACATATACAATTAAAGAAAGTTCAAAGCCTTCCGCAGCTACTCAAAAGCTCAGCACATACAATAAGTATACAAAAGACTGGTATGTATTTAATGAAATATTTAAAAAGTGCGAGCGTGCCGGTGGAGGAAAGGTAGTTGTTAAAAAGGGCAATTACGGCATCTGCCGCGCTGTTCAAATCCCCTCTAATGTTACCCTGATCCTGGAGGACGGAGTTGTTATTAAAAAACTGACAAAAACAGGATCGAACAAATTGAAAGCGGTAAAAACTTTGTTTGAACTGGTTGAACCTTCGAAAGCGACTGTAGCAGGTGCCCATAGTTTATATGACGGTGTTCATAATGTTAAAATTATTGGCAAGGGAAGTGCAGTGATTGATCTGGATTATATGGAAGGTTCCGTTGCAATTGTAATGGCACACAATAAGAATATCTCCTTTGACGGAATAACCTTTAAGAATATGAATACAGGACATTTTATTGAAATGGATGCATCAAAGGATGTCACTGTTAATAACTGTACCTTTACCGGTTCAAAAATATCTCCTAAGATAAACAAGGAAGCGATTAATATTGATACTCCTGATAAGTTGACAGGCGGATTTAACCATACTTGGACTTCCTATGACAAAACACCGGTGAACAATGTCACAATAACCAAATGCACCTTTGAGGAGATTGATGCAGCCATAGGTACCCATAAGTATTCTCAGCAACCGGATGCAGAAGGTAACTATACCATTAATATGGTCCATAAAAATATCACCATACAGGATTGTAAATTTCTAAACATTCGTAAGTCATCCCTTAATATACTTAACTGGGAGAACACCATCATAGAGAATAATCTCTTTGATGGCGGGAAATATCCAGTATTTAATTCATCCACAGGTGAGACATTTTATTATGGATCTACGGCTTTTGTAGCCAAAGCAGTAACAAAATTCATCTTCAGAAACAATACCATTAGTAATATGAGTACTGTTGGCGGAGCATATGGTGCTCCTCTTGGACAGGCAGATGCTGTAAGTCTTTATACTGCACTCTCCTGTTATATTACACGCGAAGAAATAGAGTTAATGAAAACGAATAAATGTATAAATCTTGAACAACCCCATGTATTGTTTGTACCAAATACCTATGAGGACAGTACAGGGAACACCTACTATGTTGAATTGAATTAAGCAAAGTATCCGTACACATTCCCTATCTCCTATCTGCTTACATAAAATAGAGTTCTGTCGTAGAAACCAGACGCACAGATCTCTTTTTTTATGTATTAATGATCTCAGTGTTACTGCTGTAATTTATGCAAAATAAATCCTTTATTCAGTACCCGAACATATAAATTTTGCGCTTTTAACCTACACCATTGATAGCAGTCCCTGACAATCATATAGAAGATTGGCATTCCAAGATAGGCCCTTGGAAGTCGGAATATCCTGCCCGTCATAAAAAGCAGGTATATCACAATACACTCCAGCAAAGCGATGATCACGAAGCTTCCAGCCTTTCTATTTCCTAGATATAGGATACGTTCATGAATGATTAAGGCAGCCATGCCTATGGTTGCTACCATAGCACAGAATAAGCTTTGTCCTGCATATTGCTTAAACATTATATCCTTATAATGAGGCATTATGTATGAAGTATCCTTCAACCAATTCTTTAGATCTATAAATTTATTACTCCAGAAGGAGAAATCCGACCACCTGGTAGGAATGAGCTCTTCGGGTATAAATAGTTCAAATTCCATCATTCTTGATAATAGCTGCCAAAAGATAATCAGGATGATCACTAAGACCAGGACGTAAAATGGATACTTTTTGCGCTTATATAAGATGGAAAGCAGATCATAGACCAGGAAAAAGCCTAAGAGCCAGGCAGGTAAGCGTACAATAAGCGACAGGCCTCTGCTTAAAAGGTAGCCATCAATTATGGAATACCCATCAGCCAGACCATATTGTCTTATAAATTCTTCCGCCAGCTGCTTGGCATTTTCCTGATTTTTAAAGCTTAGCTCCAGATTCGTATAGGTCTTATCTTCCTCCTGCGCCTGAGTTATCATGACCATTTCAGATGACTTTAGGACACCTCTGACACTGTATCTCTGATCTTTATAGGTCAAAAGATTTCCCAACACATTCACAGTATGAAATAATTCGTAAGCGGTAGCCTCATCGATCAGACAGCCTTCTGTATCACCTGAGGATATAACATTACCCTGCAGCAGCTCTATCGGATATACCTTAGTCACATCACCAAGGACCTCAATCAGATCAACTTTTGCTGAACTTGAGAGCTCTTCACATTCCAGCTTCACGTTCTCAAGACAGTTCCATGCGCTTATGGTCCTGTGACTCAGGTCATCTCCCTGCCTTATATTCTTATTGGCCTTCAGCAGTACACCTGCGGTCACCGGCTCTGATTTTAATCGGATACTGACCGATGCATAATGTTCTCTGATATAGCTTTCATAGAAGAGGGACATTCCCCATAGGCTAAAGACCAAGCTAAAAAGCAGTAGAAAGAAGACCACTATCTTGGTATTCATAATTTTACTCTTCATAAATCCGAACACGGTCACCCTCCTCGATATTCTTGTTACTGCTGATTATAATCTCATCCCTGGAGCCCATGGAAGACTCCACTGCTGCCGTACTAAAATCCTTTTCCAGTACGTTCACATTGACCCGATATGCTATAAGTACATTTCCAAGGCTTGTATTACTCTCTCTGACCACAAGAACATAATTCACCTGATTAGCGTCCATTCGTATTGCCTGCAGAGGGATGGTCTGATGGTACTGCTTTGAATGCTTATAGATGGTATAGGATGCAATACTCCCCTCTCCATACTCACCCTGCGGCAGCGCAGCAGAAACCTCCGACATACCCTGGGAATCTACCATTCCAATACTATCAATATTGGCAGTGATGCCCTTTCTGCTATTCTGAGGCGTTATGATAACTTCATCCCCTATGGCCAGATACTTTACTTCCTTTTCCCTAACCTTGAAATGGAAGCCATAATCCTCCTTCGATAGGGATACCTTCTCTGTACCTGTTACCTTTCCTCCGGCCGATAACTCTAGTCGAAGCAAAATACCCGAAACAGGAGCAAAGACCTTACCCTGAGCGTCAATTAACTCCTCCATCCTGCTTAAGGCTTCCTCCTTTTCCTTAAGCTCCAGTTCACGGATCTCTAAATTGAGTTGATCTATTTCCTCCTTTGTCTGATTTGCTGCCTGTATCTTCCCATCGTTAGCTCTCGCCTGCTCCAGAGCATCCGCCGCATCCTCGGCACTCCGCCTGGCTGCCTCCAATTGACTCTCTGCGGATCTTGTCTCTTCAGAATAATCATAGGTCTTATTCAGAAGCTGATTATTCTCCTCTTCTGCCAGATCATATTCTTCCCTTGCCTTGTATAATTCCCTCTCAGCTTTCTCCACGGTTCTATCCCAGTCCGAGGTAAGCTTAGCCAAATCCTTCTGCTTCTCAGTCAGTAGCTCCTGAGCTGTCTTCACTTCCTTTTGCTTCTCCTCATCGTATAGGAGGGTGAATAAGGCCTGATAGGAGGCTTCGATCTCTGCTTCACTTTTATTTTGGATTGCATAGCCATAAGTTGATAAGGCCATATTCAGCTTCTGATCCTTTTCTGTCAGTTCATTCAGGCTATCATATAAATCCTGATAGGTACGCATACAAGCTGCCTTCTGTGCCGAGGTTAAGACCGCCCCAGTTTCTATGGTAGCGAGAAAGGTTAGGAGATAGTCCTCCTTTGCCCGCTCCAGGGCATTTTTTGCCTTCTGTATCTCTTTGGCATGCTTTTCATACTCTTTTTCTCCATAATATTGTTTATAAATACTTACCTTGGCTTTGGACAGAGCATCCAACTCGCTGCTGGCCTCTGCATATGAGCTTACACTTCCGGTAAATAAGGTATTTAAAAAGCTGCGATAGCTGTCATCAATCATTACGAAGCTTTTGTAAAAATCACCGTCTCGGATATTCAGGTCCAAGGCCGCTGCGTCAATGGAGCTTAGCATATCTTCCTCTACAGGATCAGGCAGCTTTTGGCTGCTGCTTTGCACTGCCTGTCTATATTCCCTAAGCGCCTGCTCCAACTCCTGTCTTGCCTTATTATATTTTTCTACAGGTTCTTCTGCCTTGGTTAGCTCAAGCTTACCCTTATTAATTGCATATTCCCGGTCCTCCAGAGCAGTCTCATAAGCTTCCTTGGCTATGGTATAGTTCTCTTTTGCTGTCTCCAGTCTGTCACTGATGTTTTCATTAATCTTATTCTTGGCCGCATCCAGATCCTTCTTAGCTAATGCCAGATCAAACTCTGCTCTCCTTAGGGCTATCTCTGCTGCTTCCTCATTATTGGCGCTTTCCAATGTTTCCTTACTTAATCTACCTATTTTATAATTAAGCTGCAGAATGGTATACTCATTTCTAAGGTCCTCTGCAATTGCCTCCAGCTCCTGAAGATCATAGGTAAATAATAAATCTCCCTCTTTCACTGACTGTCCCGGCTTCCCCTCAATGCTCTGAATCCTGGCCCCCTCATAAAGCTTAATATATTCTTCTGTTTCCGCCTCAATCGTACCATCCCCGCTAAGCTCGTAATTTAAGACACTGCTCTTCATGCGTGAAACCCTTACCTTAGCAACCGTAACGGAATCCGCTGCTCTTGATAACACCGTCAATAACAGCATTAATACAAAAAATCCAATCAGCAGACGCTTTGCCAAGGCTTGTAAGGATGATTTTTCAGGCTGATGCTCCTTGGTTAATAGATTTATCATATACTCCAATGGTTTTCCCATACGAATATCCCTCCTAATCAGCAGCTCATTTTCGCTTATTCTTTAATTCCTGATGCTACAATGCCATCCTCAATATACCTTTGCCCAAATAGGAAAAATAAAAGTGCCGGCATCATTGTAATGACAGAAGCTACCATGGCGACTCCCAGCTTTTCGATTGCGATACTTGGCAGATACAAGGACAGAGGCCAAAGGGCCTTATCCCTCAGAAAGGTAATCGGCTGCTCCACTGCATTCCAGCCCTCCAGAAAGCCCAGAACACTGGCTGATATAATACCTGCTGTTCCCATGGGAATACCGATGTTTAAGAATATCTTTAACTCTCCGGCACCATCTATTTTGGCTGCTTCAATTAAAGCTAGCGGTATGCCTTGAAAGCTTTTTTCCATAATAAATACCGGAAAGGTAGAGAAGATCATAGGTAAAATCAAGGCAAAATGTGAATTCATAAGCCTTAACCGGTCCAAAACCAGATAGCTGGAAACCATAGTAACCTGGAAGGGCATGATCATTAACACGATATATAGCAGGAACAGAGCATGCTTTCCCCGAAAGCGAAATCTGGCAAAGCTCCAGGCAGCGGGAAGGGCAATAAGTAGCTGCCCTAGAACCCCGGGGATCACCTGAAAGCAGGAATTCCAAAACATAGGGAAGAAGCCCGGCGAGTCCAGCAGGAGCTCTACATAAGGCTTTAAGGTTGGATAATCCGGCAGCAAGCTCCAGCTTGCATATCCCTCTCCGTATCCAAGAACCGCTCCTACCCGCTCTGTCAGCTCCGTAAGACCCATAAAGGAGCCTGTTATCATCATCCATATGGGTAACCATATGATTATTACCATCAGAGAGAGAAGCACAAAGGAGAATAGCTTTCGTCCCTTCATTCTTCCACCCCGCTTTTCCCCATTCTATAGATCATTAATACAAACACGACAAAAGTAGCTGCCAGCATCACAGCCGCAGCGCACATTTTCTGTACATCGAGAGAGATAAACCAGTTGTTAAACAGGTGCTGCAGCATATAGATACTGCTATGGGGATAACTACCGGCAATCAGATAGGCCTCCCGAAACACCTTAAAGGAATTGACAAGAGACAAAACCGCAGTGATAAAAAGGGTAGGGATCAATGCTGGTAAGGTTATGAAGCGAAATTTTGCAATCCCTCCCGCACCGTCAATGGCTGCAGCCTCATATAGGGAGCTTGGTATACTGCTAAGTCCCGATAGCCATAGTACACAGTCATAACCGATATTCTTCCACAGATAACTGATGACCAGAATAGCGAAAGCATAGTTGCTGTTCATCCAGTCCACTGGCTGACCTCCAAGCTTTATGATTAGATGGTTCAGCAATCCCTTGTTCTGAAACAATATCTGCCATAGTAAGGCTACGGATGCCACAGGAATTGCCATTGGTATTAAGAAGGAAACCTTAAAGAAATCTCCCCAGCGCTTTTGCCCCACAACCATCACCGACAGGAGCAGGCTTATGATCAGCAGCAGCGGTATACAGGTAAGGATAAAACGTCCGGTATTCTTTGCTGCCAGTAAAAAGGCTTCATTATGTAAAACAGTAGAATAATTCTCAAGTCCTACGAACGCTTTGCCCATGGCCTGATAAAAGGATCTTCTGACCGCATCTAAGAAGGGCAGCAATATAAATATCGATATCCCTAACAGGCTGGGCAGCAAAAAGAGCCAGGCTGCTATGGTCTCCCGCCTTTGAAGCTTTGATTTTTTCTTCCTCATAAATACACTCCTTCACCAAAATATTAGCGAAGAAATCTCTAAAAAACCTTAAAGATTCGGATTTATCAAGGCTATTATTTTTAGCAAGAAAATTATGCGGATTTTCTCGATATTTTTTATATAGAAAAATTCATAGAAATTTTCTGTACGATAAAAAAGCCTGACCCGGATGCAGATATCATCCTTGTCAGGCTGTAAAACATTCTCTATGAACTATATTTAGGAAGGAAAACGAACAATAAAGGTGGCTCCTCCCCCTTGTGTATCGCGAACCCTGATATCTCCATGATGCAGCTCCACCAGCTCCTTGGCAATGCTCAGTCCTAACCCAAAATGCTTCTTATCATTTCTGGAGCGGTCTCCACGATAAAAACGTTCGAATATGTGCTTCTTATCCTCATCCGAGATCCCTTTCCCATGATCCTCAACCTCGATGACAATAAAGTGCTTTTGGGTATAAGCCTTTATAAGGATGGCCTGGCCCTTAGGGGTATGGTTGATTGCATTATCCATCAGAATTGTTAAGATCTGCTTAATTCTCTCCTTATCACCGTTCACAGTCCCCAGAGTCTTCTGGGGTAAATCAAGGCTTATGTCAGCCTGATTTTGATTAAGACACATGCAGACCATATCGTAGCATTCAATAAGTAAGGTCTCCAGATCCACCTGCTCCGGCTTCAGTTCCCAGGTCTTGGCATCTGCTGCTGCCAAAAGGAGCATATCGTCAATCAGTCTCGACATGCGGCTGCATTCTCCCTCCACATGGGACAGGAATTGGTCTGCTTTGCTAAGATCCTCCCGGATGGATACAAGTCCGGTCTTAATCACCGTGAGTGGTGAGCGAAGCTCATGGGAAGCGGCTGCTACAAAGGCGTTCTGTTTCTTTTGTCCCTCCTCCAGTGGTCGAATGACCCTTCCGATATAGAGGGAGCTTATGGCAAAAAGTGCTGCAACTCCTATGAAATATATGATGATCATCCGAATGATCATGCTGATCTGTGTATTAGAACGAGGACTATAAAAAACCATTATATTCTGCCATCCGGTCTTCTTGGGGATAGCGATCGCTTCCGCAAGATAAGAGCCCTGTAATCCCAGGTCCAGCGTAAGCACGGAGGTTCTCTCACTTCTTGAATACATGGGCTTACGATTCAGATTAATGCCCTCTTCCATGGCCTGCATCTTTATCTCAGTCACAAGCAACTCCTTTAAGGAATCCTTACTTGTACGGTACTTACCCGCAAGAAGCTTGCCATTCTCCTCGATGAGAACCATGAGATGATTGTCCTTCTCCATCTGAAGCATCCAGGTATCGTGAATGATATTATCCGACGTCACCTTTTCCACAATCTGCTCGGCATTTTTCTGCAGCAAAGCCTTCTCCTGCTCATAGTTTTGCTGATAGTACAAAAAGGATATGCCCACCAGGATGATCGTTAATATTACACTGGAGGTTATTCCATATAGGAGGATTAATTTTATTTTTAGCTTTTTAAACATGCCAGCTCTGCCTTCCTAGGTCTCAAGCAACTGATAACCCACGCTTCTAATTGTCTTCAGGTTAGCATGACTATGTACTGACTTTAATCGTTTCCTGAGAAAGCAGATGAAGTTATCCAAATTTCCATCGGTTACATAGCTGTCCGCTCCCCATACCCTGTCCAGCAGCATCTCCCGGGTTAAAACCTGTCCCTGATTCTTAATAAAGAAAGACAGAAGGTCACATTCCCGTTTGGACAAATTGCAGCTTTCCTTCTCCTTAATCAGCTTCATTATGCCACAATCCAGGCAAAAATCAGAAAAATACAGCTTCTGCAGATTCTCGATTCTCGCCGGTCTTCTTGCCAAAGCCCGAACTCTTGCCAGAAGCTCCTCCATATCAAAGGGCTTTGTCAGATAATCATCTGCTCCCGTGTCCAAACCTTCAATCCGATTTCTCAACGTTCCCATGGCTGTAAGCATAATGACAGGTGTCGTTATTTTATTCTTCCGGAGTGTCTCAAGGATGGTAAGACCGTCCATACCGGGAAGCATGCGGTCTAATACAATAACATCATAGGATTGCTTCCCTGCATAAAACATCGCATCCGCTCCGTCGTAGCAGAAGTCCGCTTCAATATGATTTTTCTTAAGCTGATACTCAAGGATGGAGCATAGCTCCTTATCGTCCTCAATAATTAAAAGGTACACCCCTGGCTCTCCTTTCATAAAAAATCCCCGATAAAGGTTGCGGTAGTGTCAAATCTGACACCCCGTTTTTCTTTCAAAACCTTTATTTTTCAAGGGATACTAAGTTTTTAAAAATAAAATAACAATGACCCCCTGTTTTTGATATAATTAAGTTCACCACTAACCAACTAATCAAAAAGAGAAAGGTCATTGTTAT
>JAJUHH010000041.1 GCA_029267975.1 Clostridiales bacterium | reverse complement strand
GAGGACAAAAAGCTCTCCGGGCAGGATGCTTAATACAATAAAAGTTTGCACGTAGAAAAGAAGTATTATGCTGATCGGCTATTCAACTTGCACAGGGTATCCGGGATTCAAAACAGGAGGGTAGTATAAATTGACGAAAAATAAGTCCTATGCTAGTATGAAATTATGTATGTGAAATAATCAAGGGGGATGTTGAAATGTTAAGGATGAAGCATTTAAGGTCAGAAATGACGCTTTCCTTTATCATCGTGGCCATAGTGATTATTACTTCCATTGAGATAATATCATTTATGTGGATTAAGGATATGATTGAAACCAAGGTCAGTGAGACTACAGTTGAGACCTTAAAGCAAATTGACAAGAATATGAATACCATCTATGGAAATTCCTCCGACATTTCCAAATATACCATAGCCAATAATGAAGTCAGAAAATTTCTTAAGCTTAAGGTAGCAGAATCTGATCAATCCACAGAGCTGCTCATTCGAATCAATGAGGAATATGCTAATCTCACAAATTCGAAATCCTTCATCGCAGCAATCAATATCTATGGGAACAATAATCTAAAATTTGAATCTGCAGGCTCCTCTTATATTATGAATGCAGCTGAGGCAGCTGAGGTTGAGGTGCCGGAGGATGGTACCTTCCTGCTTACAGCAACCTACAGAAGGTATTATTATACCCTGGGGGAGCAATATATCATGTCCTTTTATCGGCAAATAAAGGACATCAATGATTTTCAGAATCGTTTAGGTACCTTAAGAATAGATATCAGTGAAAATGTAGTCAACAGCATCTATAAGGATATCGTACTGGGAAAGACCGGATATTTCTTTATTACAGACAAAAAGGGTCTTGTGATCTCCCATTCTGACAAAAAGCAGATTGGCAGCAATTTAGATGCTATGGGCTACAATCGTACCATCTTTGACAAGAAGGAAGGCTATTACAAGGAAAGGATTGATGGCAGGAATGTTCTGATCACCTTTTATCAATCGGATCAGCACAACATGATTTATCTTGGTCAGGTTCCCTATAAGGAACTCATGTACAAGGTGGATTCCGCAAGAAACCTGACCGTTTTTCTTACCCTGATCGCCATACTCATATCTTTATTGTTCTTTTACATTGTATCAACACGGATCTCTAACCCTTTAAGTACCCTGACTGGATTTATGAAGCAGGTGGAAAAGGGGGACTTTAACGTAATCGTGGACAGTGAGAGAGAAGATGAGATCGGACAGCTGAGCAGAAGCTTTAATCAGATGGTTAATCGGCTGAGAGAACTGATTGAAGAAGTATATCTGACCAAAATCAAGAAGAAAGAGGCAGAGCTTGAGGCACTGCAATCCCAGATCAATCCACATTTCTTATACAATACCTTAGATATTGCCTACTGGTCCTCCAGGATGGAGGATGCACCCATGACAGAGGAGATTATCTTAAATTTATCTAATTTCTTCAAGCTGGGACTGAATAAGGGGAGAGAGGTCACGACAGTCGGAAAGGAAATCGAGCACTTAAAAAGCTATCTCTATATTCAGCTTCTGCGCTATGACGAGAAACCGGAGATCCTGATTCAGGTTGAGGAAGGGCTATACCAATACAGACTAATCAAATTGCTCCTTCAGCCCCTGGTGGAAAATGCGCTCCTGCATGGGATTGCTGAGATGGAAGCCGGAGGACGGATTGAAATATCAGGAAGAGAAGAGGGGAATGATATCATTTTTGATGTAAAGGATAATGGGAAAGGAATTGAGAGCAGTCGCCTGGAGACGCTTTTAGATGAGGATTATCGGCATGACAGTTACGGGGTAAAAAACGTTCAGGACCGGATTAAGATCTATTACGGGGAAAGCTATGGGCTCAGCATAGAAAGTGAAGTAAACCGGGGGACCTGCGTTACAGTCAGAATACCAAAGCTGCAAAAAGAGGGGAATAAGAATGATTAAGCTATTGATTGTGGATGATGAAAAAGTAATTCGGGATGGATTGACCAGGACCATGCAGTGGGATAAGATGGGCATCTCTGTGGTTGGTGCAGCCAAGGATGGGATCGAAGCCTTGGAGCTGTGTGAGATCTGGCACCCACATATTGTTCTGACAGATGTGAGAATGCCTAAGATGAATGGCTTGGAGCTTATGAAGCAAATGAAGGAGAAGATGCCCGATATTAAGGTTGTCATCTTAAGTGGACATTCAGAATTTTCTTATGCCAGAGAAGCGCTGAAATATGGGGCAGTAGATTATCTGATCAAACCGGTGGTAGCAGAGGAATTAGAAAATGTATTGGGAAAAGTCATTGATAAGATGCAGGAGGAACTATACCAGGATAGTCTGATGGTGGAACGCTATAAAGAGATGAATACCGCTCTTGAACAGTATTTCAATGCCGTGAAGGTGGGGGACTATGATGACAGCAAAACCTATCTGCTTAGAATCGTCAATGAATTTGTCAGAAAGAAAGTACCGATCGATCACTTTCAGAAATTATGTGCTCAGATTGTCATAACCTTTTTAAGCATGCTGAAGGATTCCGGTTTTAATACCGATACGGAATTCTTTCAACCATACCGGAATGTATATCCAATTATTTTAAGCTACACCAATCCCAGGGAACTGATTGAATGGCTGAATGATTTTAATAATAAGATGATCACCTGGATCCTGGACAATAAAGAGAATAATAATCATGCAGCAATCCGCCTGGCCATTGACTATATTGATAAGCATTATAAGGAATATATCAATACGGAGATGGTAGCGGAGGCGGCAGCCCTAAGCAGTAATTACTTCAGTCATGTCTTCAAAAAGAGCATGGGGGAAAGCTTTACCGATTATCTGAACAGAAAGAGGATTGAGAAGGCCAAAGAACTCCTGGACCAGAGCAAATATAAAATCTATGAGGTGGCTGATCTGGTAGGCTACAACGATTATAAGTACTTTAGCATCGTCTTTAAAAAGCTGGTGGGAGTGTCTCCCATGAAGTACATAGGGATTAAGAAATAACATCAAAGAATATTGGATAATATCAAAGTTATGTGGATTTTTATTCCCGGAGTATCTTGCTATAATAGGCACAGGTAAAGCGCTTACCCAATAAACCAAGGTAAAGTAGGAGGGAAATATGTTGAAACGTATCTTAAGCGTTATTCTTATGGGGTGTTTGCTGTTCACATTGGCAGGCTGCAGTGCTAAGGCACCGGAATCAAAGACCGAGCCGGTGACTTCGAATAAAACCGAGCCGACAGCAAAGGTTGAGGATAAGCAGGAGCAACCTGTGGAAAAGGTAAAGTTCTCTTTGTGGCATTCCTTTGTGGGAGCAGATCAGAGAGCAGAGTTTATGGAAAAAAGAATGGCTGATTTCAGGGCTTTACATCCGGAATACGAAATTGATGAACAGAAAATGCCAAGAGATCAGTATCAGACAAAACTAAAAACAGAAGCGGCAGGAGGAGAATTGCCGGAAGCCTTCTTGATCTGGCCCAATGCCATGACACAGGAATTTGCCTCCGCATCTCTTTTGAAGGATATTAACGGTTATTTAGAAGCTAATACTGAATGGCGGGACTCCTTTGTCAGCAGAGCTCTGGATGAGTTCACTGTAGACGGCAAAACCTATTCCGCCGGCTTAGGAGTATCAATTACATCCATTGTTTACTATAATAAGGCCTTGTTCGAGCAATATAATGTAACTTATCCGACGAGTTATGCTGAATTATTAAATGCAATTAAGGTGTTTAAGGATAAGGGCATCATTCCCATTGCCTTAGGCAACAAAGCAAAATGGCCTGCACAGTCAACCATCTTCAGCTGTCTGGCGAACCGTGTAACCGGCAGTGAATGGCTGGATCGTGCCTTAAGCAATTCAGGCAGCAAATTCACGGATCCTGAATTCATAGATGCCTTATCGAAACTGAAGGAACTAACGGATGTGGGAGCCTTTAACAAGGACTACAATACCATAGACGAGGTTGAAGTTAGAAGCTACTTCTACAAGGGAGAAGCAGCCATGATGATCGGCGGTTCCTGGATTCTGCCTGATATGATCAAAAATGCCCCGGAAGAATTAAAGGCAAATATTGAGATGACCATATTGCCGGGATTTGAAAGGGGCAAGGGGGATCCCAACACAATGTCAGGTGTTAGCAGTACCGGTATTGTCATGAGTGCAAAGGTAACTCCCGAGCAGCAGGCAGCGATTGAGGAATTAATCCATTTCTTAACAAATGAGGAATCACAGATCATGTATGCGGCTTATAATATTCCGGTCTCCTCTAAGACGGTTGTCATCAATGAGAGTGAAATGGATCCCTTGTACAATAAAATGCTGGCTTTAATCAAGAAGTATCCATTGGTAGCAGTTTATGACTCCGCTATGAATTCAGAGTTAACTGACATCGTAAATAACGGATTACAGGGAATTATGATCGGATCTCAAACACCGGAGGACTTGGCTGCTGAATTGCAAAAAGCAGTAGAATAGATCCACAAATAACGGTAAGCTGCTGTGGCGCATTTGGGGTGCTTTGGCACTGGTTCCCCGAATGTGCCACAGCAGCATAAAGGGATAGATAACATTGCTGTAAACCTTTTTTTGAGAGGAGTTAAACAAGTTGGACATAATTTTTAAGAATAAAAGAACCATTATACTTGGTTTATTACCTGCCCTTCTCATCTTTTGTGTCATCGTTGTCATGCCCATTCTAAGATCCTTTTATTATGGCTTCTTTCAATGGAACGGACTGGGTGAGCCAATCTATATTGGATTTGAGAACTTTGTGGATATCCTGACAGATAAAGTATTTTGGTCTGCTTTTCAGAACAATTTATACATTGTGGTTGCCTCCGTGTTTGGGCAGATCCCCATTGGCTTAGTCATTGCTATTGTATTGAACAAAAAATTAAAAAGCTCAAGCTTTTTTCGTACCATATTCTTTCTACCAATGATATTATCAACGGTTGTCGTAGGCTTACTCTGGTCCACCATTCTCAATGCCCAGGTTGGTATCCTGAATCAATTCCTGAAGCTGATTGGCCTTGAACGCTTGGGACAGGACTGGTTGGGTAATCCAAAGATTGCCATGTACACCATCAGTGTAGTGATCATATGGCAGTTTATAGGTTTTTATATGATTATATTTCTGGCAGCCCTGCAGAATATACCCACAGAAATCATCGAGGCGGCAGACATTGATGGCGCAGGGGAGCTAAATAAGTTAATCAGAATCACAATTCCTATGATATGGGATTCTATTATGGCTGCCGTCGTACTCTGCATAGCAGGCAGTATGAGAACCTTTGACTTAGTATTTGTCATGACCAAGGGAGGTCCGGCCCATGCGACAGAGCTTATGGCAACCTATATGTATAACAAAACCTTTGAGGTCTACAAATACGGATATGGCAGCGCTGTTTCCTTGGTTATATTTGTCATCAGCTTTAGCTTTATTCTGATCAGCAGAAAAGTGATGAGTAAGCCGGAAGTCGTTTGAAAAGGAGTCAGACATGAAGTTAAATAAAAAATCCATCTTAAGAGCGATACTTTTTGCTATTTTATGCATTGTCGGTTTTACCACCTTATATCCATTGATCTGGATGGCATATACCTCCCTAAAATCCAATCCCGAGATCATTATGAGTACCTTCGCCTTGCCCAAGACTCTTCATTTTGAGAACTACGTCAACGCATGGAAAACTGCCAATATGGGGGTGTATTTTTCAAATAGTATCTTTGTATGTGTAGCTTCCATTATTCTAACGATTATGGTTGGCTCTTTGGCTGCTTTCATTTTGGCAAAATTCCGCTTCAAAGGGAAGAAATTTGTCTATTCCTTATTTATTGTGGGAATGCTGATTCCCATGCAGGCTGTTCTGGTTCCCTTATTTATTCAGATGCGGACCTTAAAGCTGTTAGATAGTCCTTTCTCCCTTATTCTTTCTTATACCGCATTTGGATTGACGATTACGATCTTTATATTAGAAAGCTTTATTAAATCCTTTCCGGACTCAATTATAGAAGCCGGGATTATGGATGGCGGGGAAATCAGACATATCTTTTTAAAAATGATTCTGCCCATGTCAAGGCCTGCCCTTGCTACTGTGATTATCTTAAACTTTTTAAATAACTGGAAGGAATTTTCCTTTGCCCTTATTTTTATATCAACCGATCGTAAGAAGACCCTGCCTCTGGGCCTGTATAATTTCATCGGAGCCTATTCCAGCAATTATGCAGAGCTTATGGCAGCAATGATGATTGTATCTGTACCCATAATTGTATTATACTTAATCTTGCAGGAACAAATCATCAATGGTATGACAGCAGGAGCTGTAAAGGGATAAGAAAAAAGTTAGATACGAAAAAGAAGCAGGCAAGAGGAGGACTTATTATGTTAATCAGTCAGGAAATCAGAAAAAAGGCACCGGAAATGGATTCCTTAAGATTAGGAGCCGGTTGGTCAGAAGAGGATTTGGATAAGAAGCAGATTATGGTTGCCAGCACCTTTGGGGACAGCCATCCGGGAAGTTTTCATTTGGATCAATTGGTACATAGTGCTTTACAGGGGATTGCAAGTGCCGGAGGAAAGGGTGCGAGATATTTCACAACGGATATGTGTGACGGACAATCCCAAGGCCATGACGGCATTAATTATTCCCTGGCTTCCAGAGAATTTATTGCACATATGATCGAGATTCAGGCCATGGCCACCCCCTTTGACGGTCATGTATTTATTGCCAGCTGCGATAAGGCAGTGCCGGGACATCTAAAGGCAATGGCAAGACTGGATCGACCGGCTGTATTTGTCGGCGGTGGTGTGATGGCAGCCGGACCCAATCACTTGACTTTGGAGCAGATCGGATCTTACAGTGCTATGAGAGAACGTGGTGAAATCACGGAAGAGGAGTTTCATTATTACAAGAAGAATGCCTGCCCTTCCTGTGGTGCCTGTTCCTTTATCGGAACGGCCAGTACCATGCAGATATTGGCTGAAGCACTAGGCCTTGCCTTGCCGGGTTCTGCACTCATTCCGGCAAGCTCGGAACATTTGCTTAACATGGCCCAGGAAGCAGGAAAAAGAGTCGTACAATTGGTGGATGAGGACCTCAAACCTTCTGACATACTGACACAGAAGGCCTTTGAAAATGCTATTATGGTTCATGCTGCCATAGCGGGATCCTCCAATGCTTTATTGCATTTGCCCGCCATAGCCTATGAATTAGGAATATCATTAGACCTTGCGCTCTTTGACAAAATCCATCGAAGCATTCCTTATTTACTCAATGCAAAGCCCAGCGGTAAATATCCTGCGGAATATTTCTGGTATGCTGGAGGGGTACCGAGGATCATGGAAGAGATTAAAGAATATCTTCATTTGGATGCCATTACAATTACAGGGAAAACACTGGGAGAAAATCTGGATCAGCTCCGGGCAGAGAATTTCTATGACCTGTGTGAGGCAAAGCTGAAAGAGCGCGGCCTCCTAAGGGAAGATATCATTAAATCCAAAGAGCAGCCCATTCGCAGGGAAGGTGCAATTGCTATCCTTACAGGAAACTTAGCTCCCGATGGTGCCGTGATTAAGCATTCGGCAGTAGATCCTGCTATGTTCGAGGTGGTGTTAAGAGCTCGGGTTTATAATAGTGAAGAAGCAGCTTATCATGCTGTGATCAGCAATCAGATAGAGCCTGGTGACGCGGTATTTATTCGCTATGAGGGGCCCAAAGGAAGCGGAATGCCGGAGATGTTCTATACCACGGAAGCCATTGCCACGGATTCTCGCCTGGTAGCCACAACGGCACTGATTACGGACGGCCGTTTTTCCGGGGCAACCAGAGGCCCTGCCATAGGTCATGTATCACCGGAAGCTTCTGAAGGGGGTCCCATTGCCCTGGTTGAGGAAGGAGATTTCATCGAAATCAATATCCCCAAGCGCAGACTGAATATTATCGGAGCCCTTGGTCAGAAAATGACTCCTGAAGAAGTGGAAGCACTTCTTACGGAGCGCAGAAAGCAATGGGTACAGCCGGAGCCCAAATATACAAAGGGTGCTTTAGGCTTATATACAAAGCTTGCTTCCTCTGCAGCATCCGGCGGCTATATGAAACTATAGAGTATCTTACGGGATTAATGCGATAGGCTATCCTAAGTGGCATATTCAGGAAAGCTGATATCTATAGGGTGATTATATCCACAAGGAAATTATATCTATATAAAGCCTATATCTATAAGAAGTCTTTATCTATAAGAAGTTTATATCTATATGGAGATATTTATATGGTGATATCTATATGGAGATTACTTTATAAGGCTATATCCATAAGACTATCTCCATAAGGAGGAGGTAAATGATAAGAGCAAGCTTAGATCATGAATATTATGAGCTTTTCAGTCCAACAGCAATGCCAAAGGCTTCGGGCTTTCTGTGGAATGAAGCAATGATGATTCACATGAACTGCCGTGGTTATGCTGTGGCTCACTTTATGCAGCCGGAACCGGCAAAGTACTCCCACGCTCCTAATCTGGAGGCGAAGACCTTTATGCAGCCGGAACAGCCCTATTATGCACACCATCCGGGCCGATTTGTTTATGTAAAGGATGAAGAGAGTGCCAGTGTTTTCTCCGCTCCCTATGAGCCTGTCCGTGTTATGCCGGAGCACTTTACCTTTGCTGTCGGCAAGCATAATATCAAATGGTTGGTGGAGAAGGATGGGATCTGCATTGAAATGTGCCTGAGTCTTCCCAAGAAGGATCCCTTAGAGCTCTGGAAGATAAAAGTGATTAACCGGTCACAAAGGCAGAGAAAGATCAGTATTTATCCATATTTTACGGTTGGATATATGTCCTGGATGAATCAGGAGGGAGAATATAAGCCTGAGCTGCAGGCCATTGTTTGCTCCTCCATAACACCCTATCAAAAATACAAGGACTATTATTCCATAAAGGAATTTAAAGATAAAACATTTCTACTGGCCGAGGAGGAAGCGGTGGCCTGGGAAGCCAACCAGGAAAGTTTTGAAGGGGAGGGTGGCATTATGCTGCCTTCCGCTATCCTGAAGGAGCAATTGGAGAAGGGGGATGCACGATATGAAATGCCGGTGTGTGCTTTCCAATACCAATTAAGGATGGAGCAGGGGGAAGAGAAGGAGCTTCGCTTTATTTTTGGTCCGGCCAAAAATGAAGAAGAAATCAGACTGATCCGGGAGAGATATTTTACGAAAAACAGTAGAGATGAGGATGGATTTTGCCTGGCGGAAAAAGAATACGCCGCCTATATTGCAGAAGGCAAGGGCTGCCTGCAAATACAAACCCCGGATGAGGATCTGGATAATTTCATTAATCACTGGCTGCCTCGTCAGGTCTACTACCATGGCATAAGCAATCGTCTGTCCCAAGATCCCCAGACCCGCAACTATCTGCAGGATAATATGGGAATGAGCTATATTAAGCCGGAGATAGCCAGGAGGGCGTTTTTATTTGCCCTGGCTCAGCAGCAGGAGAATGGAGCTATGCCGGATGGCATCAAGCTTTATAAGGATGCAGAACTTAAGTATATCAATCAGATACCCCATACGGATCACTGCGTGTGGCTGCCGATCTGCCTGAAGGCTTATCTGGATGAAACCGATGATTATGCTATCTTACAGGAACAGGTTCCCTTTGCACAGGGAGCAGAAGTCGCTTCGGTATTGGAGCATATTCATCGAGGCTTACAATGGCTCATCCAAAATCGTGACCAGCGAGGCTTAAATTATATTAACCAGGGTGACTGGTGTGATCCGATGAATATGGTCGGTTATCAGGGACGGGGAGTGTCAGGATGGCTGACGATTGCTGCTGCCTATGCATTACTGATCTGGGCGGAACTATGTGAAGCAGCCGGATGGATGAAGGAAGCCCAGGAATTAAGAGAAGAAGTAAAAGTAACCAATGATAATGTGAATAAGTATTTGTGGGATGGGCAATGGTATGCCCGTGGTATCACGGATGATAACGTGGTATTCGGAATTAGCAAGGATAAGGAAGGCAGGATATTTATCAATCCTCAGGCCTGGGCTTTGCTAAGCGGAGCAGCAGATGAGGAAAAGCAGGCCTTGCTGCTTGAGGCAGTGAAGGAGCAGCTGGAGACACCCTATGGAGTAGAAAAGCTGGCGCCGGCATACACCCACATGCGGGAGGATGTCGGCAGACTTACGCAGAAGTTCCCGGGATCGGCCGAAAACGGTGCTGTCTATAACCATGCTGCGACATTTTATATCTATGCCCTCTATACCATAGGAAAAATCGATGATGCCTATCGCTTACTTAGAAAAATGATACCAGGCCCAGACCTGGAGGACCTATTGCAGAGAGGTCAATTACCTGTCTTTATTCCTAATTATTATCGGGGAGCCTACAGGCAGCTGCCAAGAACTGCCGGCCGTTCCAGCCATCTGTTTAATACGGGTACCGTATCCTGGTATTACCGCTGCGTCATAGAAGGCCTCTTTGGACTCAAGGGAAGCAGAGATGGACTTACAATAAAACCGCAGCTTCCTTCCCACTGGCAGGAAGCCAAAGCAAAACGCATCTTCCGAGGTGCTGAGCTTACCATAGAGCTAAAAAGGGAAGCGGGCATTCAGGAGACAGAATTGTATGTCAATGGCATTCTGGCGGAAGACGGAGTGATAAGAAATATTCAGTCTGCGAAAAGATATAAAATACTGGTTCTCCTTCCCCTGATCAAGCAATAAATTATCTTATGTGAATCAACCTCCCAATTATTTACTACATTATTTTCTGGCGATTACAGATAATAGGAGTAAATGATAAAGGGAGGTTGATTTTATGCCGTTGAAAAGAAAAACGCGCAATTCCAATAATAGCAGTGTAAATACAAGCAATCATGTGAATGACAGTAGCGGCAGCAATACAGTAAAAAATGAAGAAAAGGACAAGAAGCAGAAAGATACCCCTTATTATACCTGGTGGTAAATAATAGAATAGATTTCAGATAAGAAAAATGAAAAGATAAGATAAAGAATCAAATTTCATTATGTATAAGAAGAAGGAAGTGGGGGTAATAACCTATCTCCCATAGAAAACTGTTTGACGGACTGATTGCTGATTTTGTATGACAGAATAGCAAACATTTATGTTTGATAATGGCATACAAAATCAATAAGATGTCCGGTAATCTGTGTATGGGGAGATAGGTTGTTACCCCACTTCCTTCTTTCAACCATGATATCAATATCAGATATTTTACTGTTGAAATGGCCTCTTTTACAATGCAATGCAAGTGCAATGCTATTGTCGATCATACAGTCAGGGCAGTGTGCTTTGCTCTTATCATCATTTGGAGAATGTATGAGAATTTTATAATTTATTTACAAAGTTTATATTGAATTTATATTTACAATGTACTATATATAAGGAAATAGAAGGATAACAGGAGGCAAGGTAAATTATGATTATTACATTGGTTAATGATACCTTCAATATCAACAATAATGGGACAACAATCTCTGCAATGCGCTTTGCAAATGCTTTAAAAGAGCGCGGGCATACCATTCGCATTGTCACCTGCGGCGATCCAAAGAACAGTGGCTTAGATCAGGAGTCTCATATGGAGATGTATTATTTGCCTGAACTAATCTTACCGGTCGCCAGTCGTCTGGCACATCAGCAGAGTACCCTGTTTGCAAAGCCAATTCGTGAAGTACTCAAGAAGGCTATCGAAGGTGCGGATATTGTACATATTTATCAGCCATGGCCATTAGGGAAATCGGCGGAGCGCATCGCCCGCAGAATGGGTATTCCAACCATTGCCGCATTTCATATACAGCCTGAAAACATTACCTATAATATTGGTTTGGGATGGTTCCCACCGGCTGCTCATCTTGTCTATTACCTATTATATCTTTTCTTTTATCGTAGATTTAAACACATTCATTGTCCCTCCAAATTCATCGCAGCTCAGTTACGGAGCCATGGTTACCGGGCGAGACTCCATGTCATATCCAACGGAGCAGCACCTGACTTCCTTCCCGGTCCCATCAGGGACAGGCAGGAGGGTGAGCCATATAGGGTCCTCATGGTAGGGAGGCTGTCCGCTGAAAAAAGACAGGATGTCTTAATCCGCGCCGTACAGAAATCTAAGTACGCTCAGAATATTCAGTTATATTTTGCAGGCAAGGGTCCAAAACTTACTAAGCTTAAGAAAATGGGAGAGAAGCTCCCCCATTCGCCCATATTCGGCTACTATAATCAAAGGGAATTAATTGATCTGATCCGAAGCTGTGATCTATACGTTCATGCTTCGGATATTGAGATTGAAGGTATTTCCTGTATTGAAGCCTTTTCCTGCGGGCTGGTTCCCATTATCTCAAACAGTAAGAGAAGTGCTGCCGTTCAATTTGCCCTCAGTGAGGAGCATCTTTTTAAGGCAGGAAGTCCCGCTTCCCTGGCCCAAAGAATAGATCACTGGATCAGTAGTCCTGAAAGCCTAAAGGAAGCAGGCAAAATGTATTCGGAATACGCTAAGACCTATGCGCTGGATAAGAGCATAAGAAGGATCGAAAAGGTTTACCGGTCGGCAGG
>JAJUHH010000040.1 GCA_029267975.1 Clostridiales bacterium | reverse complement strand
GGTGTACCTGAAAATAATACAAGGAGAAGAAAAGTATGCAAGAACATAAGAAGATACCTCAAATTACAGAAGAAGAGATAAGAGAAGGCATAAATCAATGCAGCAGACAGATTCTTCGGATTTTACCTGAATTTACTGATAAGTTTCAGACAGCAGCAAGTAAAAATCTTTTTTATGGAAAGATTGACAACACAGACTGGACCAATGGCTTCTGGACAGGAGAACTCTGGTTGGCATATGAATATAGTAAGGATGATAGTTTAAAAGAAGCAGCAATGATCCAGTGCAATAGTTTCTATGAAAGGATCTTGAATAAGATTGCGGTAGACCATCATGATATGGGATTTTTATACTCTTTATCCTGTGTTGCAGCCTATAAGCTTACTGGGAATGAGAAAGCGAAAGACGCAGCCATAATGGCTGCTGATAATTTACTAACGATGTATCGCACGAAAGGTGAGTTTATACAATCGGTTAATATGCCGGATAACCAGGAAGAGTACCGCCTGATTGTAGACTGCCTGATGAATTTGCCACTTCTTTATTGGGCATCAGAAGTTACCGGAGATGATAAATATAAAAATATAGCGATTACTCATTTCGAGACCACGAGCAAAGTAATTATGAGAGAAGATGGTTCCGCTGCGCAGGCTGTTCTATTTGATGTAAACACGGGTGAATATCTTCGTCAATATACAAGACAGGGATATTCTGACGATTCTTCCTGGTCCAGAGGACAGGCATGGGCGATTTATGGACCGGCTCTTACCTATAAGTATACAGGCATCAAAGAGTGTAAGGATATGTTCCGTAAGGCAACTGATTATTATATGAAGCATCTGCCTGAGGATATGATACCATATTTTGATTTGACAATTATAGAAGGTGATGATTGGCCAAGAGATTCATCGGCAGCGGCGATTGCAGTCTGTGGTATGTTGGAGATGGCTAAACACCTGGAACAGGAAGAGGCAGAATATTATACAGACATAGCAAAGCGCATTGTAAAATCCTTATATGATAACTGTATGGTCAGGGACCCTGAACTATCCAATGGTTTGTTGCTTCATGGTACCTATTGCTGTTATACTCCTTACAATTTAATGACAGGGGATAATGGCCGAGATGAGTGCTGCTCTTTCGGAGACTATTTTTACCTGGAGGCTTTGACTAGACTCATGTGTGACTGGAAGATGTATTGGTAATGAAGTTTAAGGACCTATAAGAAAACAGTTATGGTCAAGGAAAATTAAATATATTTGAAGAATGTGAAAAATTTCCCTTGCAATTTAGCAAGTCTTTTGCTATAATGTGTATGTTGCGAAATGATAAGACTGATATTAAGGAGTGGACGAAAGTCCACTCTTCTGTTTTGTTATATGGTAAGAAAAGTTCATTTTGACAGGAATGTATGGAGGTAACGATGGCAAAGCACGATGAGTATGAGCGAAAAACAGAGCAGTTGTTAGAGCCGATACTGGCAAAGCATCATTTCGATTTATACGATGTGGAGTATGTGAAGGAAGGCGGAAGCTGGTATCTCAGAGTTTATATTGACAAAGAGAACGGCATTACAGTGGACGATTGTGTCTTAGTAAACCGTGAGCTTGGTGATCTGTTAGATGAGCATGATTTCATTGCTGATTCTTATGTGCTGGAGGTAAGCTCTCCGGGACTGGGCAGACAGCTGAAGAAGGATAAGCATTTTGAGAAAAGCATCGGGGAAGAAGTCGAAGTAAAGCTTTATAAGGCTGTGAATAAGAGGAAGGATTTTGTCGGACTGCTGCATGCCTATGATCAACAATCCATCACCTTGGAAATGGAAGATGGAACTACCATGGATATCCCGCGGGCGGAGATTGCGTCAGTTCGGCTGACCTTTGATTTTTAGATTGAATTTGAAAATACTATAGTTAGTGAAGGGAGGATAACATCCTCCAATAAAGGTTTTGAAAATTTTATAGTTAGTTAAGGGAGGATAACATCCTCCAATATAGGTTTTGAAAATTTTATAGTTAGTTAAGGAGGATGTGTGGCAAAATGGATGCGAACAGGGAACTCATTGAAGCTTTAAACCAAATTGAGAAGGAAAAGGATATCAGTAAGGATATTTTACTTGAGGCATTGGAGAACTCATTGGTTGCGGCATGCAAGAATAATTTCGGCAGGGCTGATAATATCAGAGTGAATATTGATAGAATCACCGGTGAGGTGAATGTATTTGCAATGAAGGAAGTTGTGGAAGAGGTAACTGACCCGGTAACGCAGATCAGCCTGGCGCAGGCTCAGATGAGGGATGCCAGAAAAGAGTTGGGCGATGTGGTTGCCATTGAGGTAACACCGAAGAACTTCGGTCGTATTGCAGCTCAGAAGGCAAAACAGGTGGTTGTTCAGAAAATCCGTGAGGAAGAGAGAAAAGTTTTATATAATCAATACAGCAGCAAGGAAAAGGATATTGTAACCGGTATCGTTCAGCGCTATGTCGGCGGCAATGTCAGCATTAACCTGGGAAAGGTGGATGCAATTCTTACAGAGAACGAGCAGGTTCGGGGTGAGGTGTTCCGTCCCACAGACCGTATTAAATTATACGTTCTTGAGGTGAAGGATACCACCAAGGGACCTAGAATTACAGTATCAAGAACTCATCCGGAGCTGGTAAAGAGACTGTTTGAAGCTGAGGTAACAGAAATCCAGGATGGAACTGTTGAAATCAAGAGCATCAGCCGTGAAGCGGGTTCCAGAACCAAGATGGCTGTTTGGAGTAATAATCCGGATGTAGATGCAGTAGGCGCCTGTGTCGGTTTGAACGGTGCCAGAGTAAATGCTATCGTGCATGAGCTTCGCAATGAAAAGATTGACATTATCAATTGGAGTGATGATCCTGCGAAGCTGATCGAGAATGCATTAAGTCCTGCCAAGGTAATATCAGTTACCGTAGATGAAGCAGAGAAAAGCGCAAAAGTAATCGTTCCTGATTATCAGCTTTCTCTGGCCATCGGTAAGGAAGGACAGAATGCCAGACTTGCAGCGAAGCTGACCGGATATAAGATTGACATCAAGAGTGAATCTCAGATAATGGGATATTAATCTAAAGGCTGACGCAAGGTTTGCCTGAGGACAAAAGGATGTGAAAATAAATGGCGAAAAAATTACCCTTAAGAATGTGTACCGGATGCGGTGAAATGAAGACGAAAAAAGAATTGATCCGTGTATTAAAGACTCCTGAGGAGGAGATTGTAATCGATACCAGCGGTAAGAAGAACGGCAGAGGAGCCTATATCTGTCGCTCATTGGCCTGTCTGCAAAAAGCCATTAAGACAAAAGGTCTCGAGCGGTCTCTCAAGGTAAGCATTCCGAAGGAATTGATCGAGACATTGGAGAAGGAGATGATTTTGCTTGAGTCCGGATCAAAGGAAGGTGTATAACCTGCTTGGAATTGCAACAAAATCAGGCAAGCTTGCTAGTGGCGAATTCTCTACTGAGAAGGCGGTGAAGGAGCATAAAGCTGCCTTGGTTATCGTAGCGGAAGACGCATCAGATAATACAAAGAAGATGTTTACCAACATGTGTACTTACTATAATGTACCGATTACCTTTTTTGGTACAAAAAACGACTTGGGTCATGCTATGGGTAAAGAATTCAGAGCTTCTTTAGCTGTACTTGACAAGGGCTTGGCAGACGCAATTGATAAGCAATTGAAAATGATGCAGGATATAAACGGAGGTAGTAAGTATGGCAAAAATGAAGATATTTGAATTAAAAAATGAAATAAATGAACACATAAAAAATCCCATTGAGAGTAAGGACATTCTTGACTACCTCGAGAAAAGCTTTGGTGTAAAGAAGACGCACAGCTCTAATCTGGAGGACAATGAAGTCCAAGTGATCAAAAACCATTTTATCAAAGGTGCGGAAATCCCGGCGCTGGGACCGGTGACGCAGAAGCCGTCAACCGCTTCCAAACCCGCTCAACAAAGTACAGCATCCCATGGCAGTACGCAGCGCAGCACACAGCAAAGCAGTGCTCAGGCGAGTACAGTCCAGGCGGGTACAACGCAGACAGGGCATACCCAAGCGGGCGCAGCAAAGCCTCAGGGTGTTGCAGGAACCGGCGTACAAAGACCCGCGGGCGGACAGCAGCAATCAAGTGGGCAGCAGCCGGCAGGCGGACAATTACCAACAGGATTGAGGCCGGGACAGTCTAATCAGAATATTGCACAGAGACCGGTAGGAGGACAGAACCAGATGAAGCAGACACAACAAGGTGTCGCAGGACAGCAAGGTACACAGGGCCAGGGAAATCAGGGCTCACAGAATACAGTAAGGCCATCCGGCAGTCAAGGACAGCAGGCAGGACAGGGCCAAAGCAGCACAGGAAATCAAGGGCAGCAAAACAACCTTGGCAACAGACCTCAGAGAACAGGTGATGTACAGGGCCAGGCAAACAGACCCCAGAGGACAGAAGGTTACCAGGGAAATCGTCCGGCAGGCAGCCAGCAAAGCAGCGCAGGCGGACAATATGGCAATCAGGGTCAAAGATCTCAGGGTAACTATGCTCAGCAGGGTTCCGCTTATCAGGGAAACCGTCCGGCAGGAAGTCAACAAGCTGCTTCCGCTGGGCAGTACGGTTCAGGCTATCAGGGCCAAAGACCTCAGGGAGACAGAAGGCCCCAGGGAGACAGACCCTATGATCAGAGACAGGCAAGACAGGGCACTGATACCCAGCGCGGCGGAGGCTATCAGGGCCAGAGACCCCAGGGGGATAGAAGACCTTATGGGGATAGACCTCAGGGAGACCGACCCCAGGGCGATAGACCTTACGATCAGAGACAGGCAAGACCGGGTGCTGATACCCAGCGCAGCGGAGGCTATCAGGGACAGAGACCCCAGGGAGATAGAAGACCTTATGGGGACAGACCTCAGGGAGACCGACCTCAGGGCACAGGCTATCAGGGCAACCGTCCTTATTCCCAGGGCAATCAGCAGGGAAAGGGCAATTATGGCAATCAAAGTGGCTTCTCCAGACCGGCAGGTCAGCGGCCGGGCAGCGGCTTTAATGTACGCGGCTTTGATGATATTGGCAAGGATGAGGATGATAAGCCTAATTACGGCAACCGTTCCCAGGCCAGAAAACCTTCCGGCAGAGGCGGCGAGCGCAAGAGCTTTGATCAGCAGATATTAGATCAAAAGGTTGCCGAGAAGAATGATAACAGTAACAAGAGAAATAGAGATAGAATTAATAAAGAAAAGAATTATAAGGATAAGATTATTGCAACCCGTGACGAGGATGATGATGAGATTACAACAAAGCTTCTTCCGAAAAAAGGCCAATTTATTCAGCCTAAGCCGGTTCAGGTAGTGGAGGAAGAGATTAAGGTAATCACTATTCCTGCGGTATTAACCATCAAGGAGCTTGCCGAAAAGATGAAGAAGCCTTCGGCTGCACTGATTAAGAAGCTCTTTTTGGCAGGTAAGGTCGTAACCTTGAACCAGGAGATCACCTTCGAAGAAGCAGAAGAGATTGCACTTGAGTATGATATCATTGCTGAGAAGGAAGTACCGGTTAATGAGGTAGAGGAGCTGTTAAAGGAAGAGGAAGAAGATCCTTCTACCATGTTGAAGCGCCCTCCTGTAGTATGTGTTATGGGACACGTAGATCATGGTAAGACCTCCTTACTGGATGCCATCCGTGAGACCAATGTTACATCCAGAGAAGCAGGCGGAATTACACAGCATATCGGTGCCTATGTAGTTGAGGTGAACGGGGAGAAGATTACCTTCCTTGATACCCCTGGACATGAGGCCTTTACTGCAATGCGTATGCGTGGTGCAAAATCAACAGATATTGCAATTCTGGTTGTTGCTGCCGATGATGGTGTTATGCCTCAGACCATAGAGGCGATCAATCATGCAAAGGCTGCAGGAGTTCAGATTATTGTAGCAATCAATAAAATAGATAAGCCCAGTGCCAATATTGAGCGTGTGAAGCAGGAATTAACCGAATATGAATTAATTGCTGAGGATTGGGGCGGTGATACAATTTTCGTGCCCGTATCTGCACATACTAAAGAAGGTATTGACCAGTTGCTCGAGATGATTCTTCTTACAGCAGAAATGATGGAGCTGAAAGCGAATCCCAATCGTAATGCCAGAGGTATTGTTATTGAGGCACAGCTGGATAAGGGAAGAGGTCCTGTGGCAACCATCCTTGTACAGAAGGGTACTCTTAAGGTTGGCGACAATGTAGCAGTGGGTGCAGCTTTTGGTAAGGTTCGTGCTATGAATGACGACAAGGGCAGAAGAGTGAAGGAAGCTACTCCCTCTACACCTGTAGAAATCCTTGGACTCAACTCCGTTCCGGATGCGGGCGAGACCTTGCTTGCAACTGCCAATGAAAAAGAGGCAAGAACAATTGCGGAAGCATATCTTGCCCAGAGCAAGGAGAAACTGCTTGCTGATACTAAGGCGAAATTATCCCTGGATGGTCTGTTCTCACAGATTCAGGCCGGCAATATCAAGGAATTGAACCTGATTATCAAAGCCGATGTACAAGGTTCTGTGGAAGCAATGAAGCAGAGTCTGCTGAAGCTGAGCAATGATGAGGTGGCAGTACGCGTGCTTCATGGTGGCGTTGGTGCCATTAACGAATCCGATGTCATTCTGGCCAGCACCTCTAATGCGATTATCATTGGTTTTAATGTTAAGCCTGATAATGCAGCTAAGGAAACAGCGGACCGTGAGAAGGTAGATGTAAAGCTTTACCGTGTCATTTATAATGCAATTAATGATGTGGAAGCAGCTATGAAGGGTATGCTTGATCCTGTGTTTGAGGAAAGGATCATCGGTCATGCCGAGGTTCGTATGACCTTTAAAGCTTCCGGAGTCGGTACGATTGCAGGATCTTATGTACTGGACGGAAAGGTAGTAAGAGGAAGTAAGGCAAGAATATATAGAGACAATGAAAAGATTTATGAAGGAGTTTTAGCATCCTTGAAGCGCTTCCAGGATGATGTTAAGGAAGTAGCTACCGGTTATGAATGTGGTCTTGTATTCGAAAAGTTCAATGATGTTAAGGAAGGCGACAAGGTAGAGTTCTACATCATGGCAGAAGTTCCGAGATAGTCCATGAGGGTGCAGGAGAAGTGATGCGCGCATATTAAGTTGTCTCTAGGCAGAATGGAGGAATTTCATGAGAAAAAACAGTATTAAGAATACCAGAATTAATGGTGAAGTACAAAAGGTACTGAGTACTTTAATCAGCAGGGAGATCAAGGACCCTAGGATTCATCCCATGACCTCTGTGGTAGGCGTTGAGGTTTCTCCTGATTTGAAGACAGCAAAGGTATATATCAGTGTTCTTGGAGATGACGAAGCAAAGGAATCAACCAAGCGAGGATTAAAGAGTGCGGCTTCCTTTATGAGGGGACAATTAGCGAAAATATTAAATCTTCGCAATACCCCTGAGCTTACCTTTGTGATTGACAACTCCATAGAATATGGTGTTCATATGTCTCATCTGATCGACGAAGTGAATAAGAATCTATCCCGTGAGGAAGACAGCGAAAGCCAGGAAGACGAGCAGGAGGACGAGAAGGAACTCTAATCGTTGGATTATTCAAAAGGGGATGATACGATGGATAATATAAAGGAAGTATTAACAGGAGCAAAAAAGGTAGCCATTGCAGGCCACATCCGCCCGGATGGGGACTGCATTGGCTCATGCACAGCCTTGTATCAATATCTGAAGGGAAATTGTCAGGATTTTGGTCTGAGTCAGGTGGATGTTTACCTGCAGGAACCCCTGGGCTATGAATTCCATATTCTGACAGGTTTTGATGAAATCAAGCGTACCTATGATTCTGAGGAAGTATATGACCTGTTTATCTCATTGGACTGTGGGAGCCCCGATCGTTTGGGACCTGCCTTAAAGTTTTATGAGAGTGCGGCAAAAACCATAAATATCGATCATCATATCAGTAATCAGTCATTTGCCATGATAAACCATGTGGTGCCGGATGCTTCCTCCACCTGTGAGGTATTATATACCCTGATGGATGAGGACAAGATCACTAAGGGGATTGCAGAATCCTTATATGTTGGCATCATCCATGATACCGGGGTGTTTAAGCATTCCAACACCTCTGAAAAGACCATGCGCATTGCAGGGGAGCTGATCAGCAAGGGAATTAATTTTTCCTCCCTGATTGATGAGTCCTTTTATTCCAGAACCTATCTGCAGAATCAGATTTTAGGACGCTGCCTGATGGAGAGTATGATTCTACTTGAGGGCAAGCTGGTGGTTGCTGCCATTACCCGGAAAATGCTTGATTTTTACGGAGCAGCGACATCAGATCTGGATGGTATCATTGATCAGCTCAGATTAACCAAGGGAACGGAGGTTGCCCTCTTTATCTATGAGACGGAACCCTACGAGTTTAAGGTTAGCATGCGCTCCAACGGAGAGGTAAATGTAAGCCGCATTGCTGTTTATTTTGGCGGCGGAGGGCACATTAAGGCAGCCGGCTGTTCCATGCACGGACAGGTTCATGATGTGATCAATAATATTACCCTTCATATAGAGGCACAGCTGAAAGAGCTGGGAATATTGAAGTAAACTTTATTGTCAACGGACTTAGCCGAAGAAGATCTGGCTTTGTTCCGTTGAACTAGGTTAGGGGCAAAGAATTTGTACGACGGTATCATTAATATATATAAGGAAAAAGGATATACCTCTCATGATGTAGTTGCAAAGCTGAGAGGTATCTTAAGAATGAAAAAGATCGGACATACCGGTACCCTGGACCCGGATGCGCAGGGAGTCCTGCCTGTCTGTGTCGGCAAAGGAACAAAACTGGTAGATATGATTACGGATAAGGATAAAACCTATGTTGCTGTGGGCAAGCTAGGAGTAACGACAGATACACAGGATATATCAGGTAAGGTGCTGTTTACCGCGGACTGTAAGGTAACCTGCCCTCAGCTGCAGGAAGCAATCAGTGCTTTTCAGGGAGAATATCTGCAGCTTCCCCCCATGTTTTCTGCAATTAAGGTTGATGGCAAGAAGTTATACGAGCTGGCAAGGCAGGGCATAGAGATAGAAAGAGAACGTCGTCCTGTACTGATCAAGAAGATCAGCTTGATTGCTTTTGATGAGGAAGCACAGGAGTTCACAGTGGAGGTTGATTGCGGCAAAGGGACCTATATCCGTACCCTTTTACATGATATCGGCCTCAAATTAGGCTGTGGCTGTACCATGAAGCAGTTGGAACGGACAGCAGTAGGACAGTTTAAGGTTGATCAGTCTCTACGTTTATCTGAGCTTGAAGCATTGGTAAGAGAAGAAGGTCTTGCCCCCTTTATACTGACCATTGATCAGGTCTTTGAGGGACTCATGAAGCTTGCCACCAAGGAAGAATTTGATAAGCTGGTGCATAACGGCAATGCCTTTTTGCCGGAGCAGGCACAGGTGATTACCTACGGTAATGAAAAGCAGCAGGAGAAGCAGCTGAATAAGCTGCAGAATAAGGAGTTTTCACAGGATCAGGTTCGGGTGTATGATTCGCAGGAACGTTTTATCGGAATATATGGCTATCATAAGGAAAGGGCCTGTTATATGCCGATTAAAATGTTCTTATAGCATCACTTGACCATATGGAAGAAAATCTGGAGGAACTATGGAATATATCGCTGGGAATACAGATTTTAAATATAAAAATACAGCAGTAACCTTAGGTAAGTTTGATGGAATACACTTAGGACACCGGCAGTTGCTCGACCTGGTAATTGACTATAAAAAGCAAGGCCTTACCTCTGTCATGTTCAGCTTTTTGATGCATCCCGGCAATTTATTTTCTGATAAGGAATTTGAATTGATCTATACAGAAGAGGAGAAGGTGGCACGTCTAGGCCGCTCCGGGATCGATGTTCTGATATCTTACCCCTTTACGGAGCAAACCAGAAGCATGTCGGCAGAGGATTTTATCCGGGAGATTCTTGTAAAGCAACTGGATGTAAAAGTAATTGTGGTTGGTACTGATTATGGTTTCGGGTATAAGAGGCAGGGAAATGTTGACCTCTTAAAGAAATATGAAGATACCTATGGATATAAGGTGATCGCCATTGATAAAAGGCGTTGGAAGAACCAGGTGATCAGCAGCTCCGCCATAAGAGATGCTCTGAGAGCAGGAGACCTTGAGTCTGCCAATGCCATGCTAGGAGAACCCTACACCATCCGGGGTGAGGTGATTCATGGAAGGCGGATCGGCAGAACCATCGGCATGCCCACCGTCAATCAAAGACCGTCTTCGTCAAAGCTTTTGCCGCCCAATGGAGTGTATGCTTCCAAGACTCTGATTGATGGAAGCTATCATGAGGGTGTGACCAATATCGGCTATAAGCCCACCGTTGGTGATGAGGAAGAGCTCGGTGTGGAAACCTTTATCTTTGATTATGATAAGGAGCTCTACGGCAAGATGATTGAAGTGGAGCTGTTTCATTACATGCGACCTGAGCTTAAATTTGCTTCTCTGGAGGAATTGACCCAGAAAATGAGGGAGGACACAATTCTCGCAAAACGGTATTTTATGAATCATTGAGAGTAATAATCGTTAAAGTAATCATGATCATTTTGATATTTGTCTGCAGGACTATGAGTCCGGCGGATTATATTATATCAGGAAAAAAGCAGAACGTTTCCGGCGATCAAAGCCGAGGAACGTTCTTTTTTTAGCATGTACTTTGATAAAGATGACAGAATTCAGAATTATTTAAATTACCTGTATAAAAAAAGCTATAAGAGATATTCTAAATCTTGGAGTCCATCAAATGGTTGTTGAGTATGATAACATGCTTAAAGCATGAAAGGAAAGGGGAATAAGCTTGCCAAAATGTGCTTTAATTACAGCAGGAAACACGTCAGAAGCAATTGACAGGGTTCGTTCTATTACTAATCATGCAAGCGGAAAATTAGGTAGTATCATTGCTGATGCATTTATGTCAGAAGGTATCGAGGTCGTATATCTATGTGGTAAAAACTCGATACAACCCTCGCAAAGCACAGTGCAGACAGTCACCATTGAAGGAGTAAGTGACCTCCTTCAGGCTGTAAATGATCTGTCAGAGAGATATTCCTTTGATTGCATCGTTCACTCCATGGCTGTCAGCGATTATACTGTCAAGGGTATCATTCCCTATGACGAATTGTCAGAAGCGATCATACACAAGGAAAGACCTGCTATTTACACAAATCCGGATAAGCTTAGTTCTGATCTATCCAATCCTGTGATCCTCTTAGAAAAGGCACCAAAAGTAATCAGTAAATTCAAAGATATACAGCCACAGGCTTTGTTAGTCGGATTTAAACTACTGGCTGGCGTTGAGGAAAATGAGTTATACTCAGCCGCTCTTAAACTTATGAATAAGAACGGGTGTGACTTCGTATGCGCGAATGACTTAAACAATATAAGCGAAAATAAACATGAAGCTTTATTACTTGATAAAGGCGGACACTACATTAAATTATTTACAAAAGAAGAAATAGCGAATGCAATCCTTAATAATATTCTGGTCAAATGGGGGATGCAGAAATGAAACATATCATTTTGGGGATCAGTGGCAGCATATCAGCATATAAAGCTGCAGATATTACGAATCGCCTGATGGATAAAAACTTTCAGGTCAATGTTGTAATGACAAAAGCCGCAACCGCATTTATCACACCACTTACAATGCAAGCCCTTTCGAAAAATCATGTATATACAGATGTGTCCCAGGAACGCAATCCTTCTGAAATTGTGCATATTGCGCTGCCGCAAAATGCGGACTGTATTCTTATTGCACCTGCTAGCGCAAACATCATAGGAAAAATTGCCGCTGGAATTGCTGATGATATGTTAAGCACACTGGTACTGGCTTCAAAATCAATTCCGAAACTCATCGCCCCTGCTATGAATCACATCATGTATGACAATGAGGCTGTACAGGATAATCTGAAGATATTACAGAAGCGTGGGTGGATTATCATCGAACCACGCGAAGCACGACTGGCATGCGGTGCATACGGTAAAGGTGCCTTAGCGACTGTTGATGATATCGTTCATTCAGTGATGTCGGCCTGTTGTAGAACGGAGGATTAATGAGAAAGATAAGTAAAATCCAAAACCTTGTTCTGATGTCTCTTTTTGCAGGCATAGTTTTTATGCTGGCATTTTCCGGTATTGTATATATACAGCTAGGCCTTATCAGAGCTACAATCATACATATTCCTGTAATTGTAGGCTCCATATTGCTAGGTTCGAAGAGAGGGGCGTTTCTTGGCTTCCTCTTTGGTGTCACTAGTTTTATAAACAACACCTCCAGCCCCGGATTATTGTCTTTTGCTTTTTCTCCCTTGGTACCTATTCCGGGTACAGATAGAGGAAGCCTCAGGGCTCTTCTGATCTGTTTTATCCCAAGGATCTTAGTCGGAATCGTACCTTATTATATATTCCGTCTGCTTAATTCCTTTAGCAAAGGCCAAAGGAAATTGCTTTCCTTTGGCCTGGCTGGTATTGCAGGAGCGGTTACGAATACCTTGCTTGTTATGGGTGGTATCTATTTACTCTTTCATGAATCTTATGCAGCTGCAATGG
>JAJUHH010000039.1 GCA_029267975.1 Clostridiales bacterium | reverse complement strand
GGCAGAAATGCCGGAGCATTGTTTTGTCATGCTGTCAAGGGCGGCGGTAGCCTGCCAACAAACTATATCTAGCAATTTTCAAGGTTCTGATTGAGCCAAATTTCCAGGCTACGGGTTTTCATACGTTACTTTACACTACCCTGCCAATGCCCCTGCAATTGGGCATCGCACAAATTTGCTCTGTAAATAAGCCTTGCTCTTCACACTGTTTTCCTAAACTATACTGTGAACTTCTTCAGCTGCTTTAAGTTACCACTGTTGAAGAGACGAATGTCTTTGATGTTATACTTCATCATGGCCAGTCTGGTTAATCCGAGGCCGAAGGCGAAGCCGGTATATTTCTCCGGATCTATTCCGCCAAGTCGAAGTACATTGGGATGAATCATACCGCAGGGGAGAAGCTCCAACCAACCGGACTGCTTACAGGTAGGACAGCCGCTGCCACCGCAGATAGCACAGTTAATATCAAGCTCAAAGCCAGGCTCCACAAATGGGAAAAAGCCGGGTCTTAAGCGTACCTTCACATCCCGCTCAAATACCTCGGATAATAAAACCTTCATGAAGTAAATCAGGTTGGAGATGGAGATATCATCACCGATCATCATACCCTCTAACTGGAAGAAGGTGTTCTCATGGCTGGCATCAATATTTTCATTTCTAAAGCATCGACCGGGGAAAAGAACACGAAGGGGCTCTCCCGGCTTGGGTGCACCGTATTTACGCATAATTGCATTCTGAGCAGCTGAGGTATGGGTCTTAAGAAGCTGACCATTCTCCAGATAGTAGGTATCTGTCATATCTCTTGCCGGATGGTTCTTAGGAATGTTCACACCCTCGAAGTTATTAAATTCTGTTTGGATCTCCAGACCATCCTCGATGATAAAGCCCATGGTCTTAAAGATATCTTCGATACGCTTTTGCACGATAGTGATGGGATGCATGGTTCCCACCGGCTTGTCACTGGGAATGGAGAAGTCATAACGCTCTGCCTTTTCAATCTCTCTCTGATACTCCTTCTCCTCCAGCTTCTTCTGATAATCAACAATTGCATTCTCGATCTCTTCCTTTAGAAGATTAACCTGCATACCGGCAAGCCTTTTTGCTTCCGCATCCAGATTACGCAGATCCTTCAGTGCTTCCGTTACCAGTCCCTTCTTTCCCAGGAAGGATACACGGATCTTTTCCAGCTCTTCCTTCAAATTAACGGAACCTAACTCTGAAGCAAACTGTTCCTTAATTCGTTCCAGGTTTTCTAACATTTTTCATTCCTCCTATATTTCATCAATCATTCATCGATACTGTTTTTATCGCATGCAATAAAAAAAGCTTCCACCCCAGCAGGGACGAAAGCATCGTGGTACCACCCAAATTCAAGCCTTAAGATAAGGCTCCTCGACAGTGATAACGGTACTGAACCGGCTTCTCTTTCAAGAAGCAACTCCGGTGCCGAACTTCGTAATATATCTGAACCCTGAAGCTGCTCTCAGCCGGTGACAGCTTCTCTCTGGCGGGAAAATATACCCTACTACATTCACCTTCAATGTTATTATCATTATTTCAATTATCATTTTTCATATCTTAACCGACTTCTTCCATATTGTCAAGAGCAATCAAAACTCTTTTTCATGACTTTGAAAAAATCATAATAGGACCGCACATTCTCAAGCTCTGTCCCCGTCTGATGGCAACAGGGTTCTCATCCAGATTATAGATCCGTGCTCCCCGCATGGCAAGGATAAAGGGTGAGTGGGTTGATATGATCAACTGACAGCCAAAAAATCTGGCCGAATCCTCCAGAAACTTCACCAGTTCTATCTGCCGCTTTGGAGAAAGGCTGTTCTCAGGCTCGTCCAGTAAGAAGAGGCCATTTTCACCAATCTTCTCTGTGAAATATAAGAATGCGCTTTCCCCGTTGGAATATTCACGAACATTGTTCATTAACTCACCCCGGACATAGCGTGACTGGGTTTTCCGTCTGGAGTTATTGACTTTCTTCAGCTGATCATAATCGGCCATGGATCTTAGCTGAAAATGGGAGTACTTCGCTTTTAGATACTCCTCAAATAACTCCTCCCGCTTCAGATCAATCCCTTCATTCAGATTGCGAATATTCAACATATAGTCAAATACATCATCACTGGTAATGATCCTGCTGCTTTCTGATATTTCCTCTTCTATATTCATACTGCACCGGTCGATATAGTCCTGAAAGAAATTTGATTTATTATAGATGGAATCACGGTGGATCCCTGTCTTCTCAGCAATCACATTAAGGGCGGTGGATTTCCCACAGCCATTTCATCCGTATAATATGGTAACAGTATCAAAATCAAGCCGGTCCAGCTCATGTCTGGATAAGATCTGAAAGGGATAGTAGGAATCATAACAGGTTCTCTTAATTCCCATAAAAAAACTAAATTCCTGATCAGCATTCGGAAAGGTAAAGCTTCTTAAATAAACCATACTATTCTCCTGTTTTGCTTCCTCTGATTCGGTGGTTTTGCAATATGATATCTTTTTATTGTACGATTTTTTATGGTATATGAAATTTTCGCAGAAATTTCTCATACCACTAAAAAAGAATTATATTACCAATTAGATAATACAATTCTTTTTATTTATTTGCAAGAAACAGTAACCACTATTTTACTGTCACGCTTAGGGATTACAATTTGACTTTCTCTTACTTTTCATCTATGCTAGAATGAGACAGGAACTCTGATATTTTGCACATTTAAGCAGCGGGAGAACATTATGAATACAAAAATCATCTTTTTTGACATTGACGGAACTATCTTAAGTCATCGCAGCGGCCAAATATCTGACAGCACAAAAGCTGCGATCAAAAAGGCTCAGGCCAATGGACATCTTGCTTTTATCAATACAGGAAGAACCCTGGCTGAGATTGATTCAGAGATCATCGAGGCAGGCTTTGACGGTTTAGTATGCGGTTGCGGTACTCAGATTATTTATCATGGAACAGAGCTGCTTCACACAAGCATTCCTGCTGACCTTGCAGCTATGCTGATCAGTGATCTTAAAGACCAAAAAATTGAGGCTGTTCTTGAGGGACGGGACACCATTTACTATAATTTCAACTCCACACATCCAATTATTTTAAAGATTATGAAATATCAGCAGCAGCGTAATGTTAACATAAAAAGCTGGGATGATAAGGAGCTTTCCTTTGATAAGTTCTGTACCTGGGATGATATCCTGGAAAGCGGTGTCTTCTTTTATGACAAATATAAGGATATGTTTGACTTAATTGATCGGAATGACCGTTTCTATGAAATCGTACCCAAGGGCCATTCCAAGGCAACCGGTATCCAGTTCCTGATCAATCATCTTGATATTCCTCATGATAACACTTATTGCTTCGGTGACAGTGAAAATGATCTGCCTATGCTTAAGTATGTGAAGAATAGTGTTGCTATGGGCAATGCTTCCCAGGAGATTAAAGACCTGGTTTCCTATGTGACCAAGGATGTGGATGATGATGGTATTGCTCATGGCTTAAGACACTTTGGATTAATCGACTGATTATGACTTAAGATACGATAAATCTGTCACTTAGAATAAGAAAATACACAATAAATATGCATATATATACATCCTATGAATTACATGCTTGTACTATGGCAGGATCTATGATAGAATGAGCGAGGTATGAAAATAAACTGGTAATCCATGTAAAAGGAGTGACGCTATTGCAGAATTACGACGTTATTATCATAGGAGCCGGACCGTCCGGTATTTTTTGTGCCTATGAGCTAATCAAGAACAATAAGGACTTAAAGGTGTTAATGGTGGAAAAAGGCCGCCCCATTGAAAAGCGAATGTGTCCTAAGAGAACAACGAAGCAATGCATTGGCTGCCAGCCCTGCTCCATCACCACCGGTTTTGCAGGCGCAGGAGCATTTTCCGACGGAAAGCTCTCCCTCTCTCCCGATGTCGGCGGCAATCTTCCCGACATCCTTGGATATGACAAGGCCATGGAGCTCATCAAGGAATCTGATGAAATCTACTTAAAGTTTGGTGCGGACACCAATGTATACGGTGTTGATAAGGAAGCAGAGATCCGTGAAATCAGAAGACGCGCCATTAATGCAAACTTAAAATTAATTGAATGTCCCATCCGTCACCTGGGAACGGAGGAAGGCTATAAGATCTATACCAGACTTCAGGAGCATTTAAAAGAAGCCGGAATTGATATGATCTTTAATACCATGGTGAAGGATATCATTATTGAAGATAATAAGGTTAAGGGTATCGTAACCTCCAAGGGAGATACCTATTATGCCAGTGAAGTAGTATCGGCAATCGGCCGTGAGGGCTCCGACTGGTTTAAGGAAATCTGTAAGCAGCATGGCATTGAGACAAAGGTCGGAACAGTGGACATCGGTGTCCGTGTTGAGGTCCGTGACGAGGTTATGGAATTCTTAAATAAGAACCTGTATGAAGCCAAGCTGGTTTACTACACTCCCACCTTTGATGATAAGGTACGTACCTTCTGTACCAATCCTTCCGGCGAGGTTGCAACCGAATACTATGAGAATAATCTTGCAGTTGTGAATGGACATGCTTATAAGTCCAAGGAATTCAAGACCAACAATACCAACTTTGCTATCCTGGTGTCCAAGAACTTTACCAAGCCCTTTAAGACACCCATAGAATACGGCAAGCACATCGCACAGCTTTCCAATATGCTTTGCGGCGGCAGAATCTTAGTTCAGACCTTCGGAGACTTCCAGAGAGGAAGAAGAACCACAGAAGAGCGTCTTTGCAGAAATAACCTTATTCCTACCTTAAAGGATGCTATCCCGGGAGACCTGTCCTTAGTATTCCCTCATCGCATCATGGTAGATATTAAGGAAATGATCCTGGCTCTGGATAAGGTTACCCCGGGTATCGCCAGCGATGAAACCTTGCTGTACGGTGTTGAGGTGAAGTTCTATTCCAACAAGGTTGTGGTTAATACAGATTTTGAGACCAGTGTGGAAGGCCTACGGGCCATCGGAGACGGTGCTGCCGTAACCAGAGGTCTGCAGCAGGCATCCGCCAACGGTATCAGCGTTGCAAGAAGTATTCTGGCAAAACTGAGTAAATAAGTATTGTAACATATTTGTTAAAAGCTACTTAATATTTAATTACTTAATCAAGCACTAAAACCCGGCATGGATTTATCCAGCCGGGTTTTTATATGAATTGCATCTATGCAAAAACTACTCTTCTCCCTGAAGGGCATCATATCCGGTCTCACCGGTACGAACCTTAACCACATCTTCCACATCATATACGAAGATCTTGCCATCTCCGATATTACCGGTATATAAGGCCTTTCTTGCTTCCTGAATTACCAGATCAACCGGTACCTTGCTGACAACAATTTCAACCTGTACCTTGGGAAGCAGGTTCATCTCCACCGGTACGCCGCGATAATACTCAGTGATACCCTTTTGAATTCCACAGCCCAAGACATTGGTTACCGTCATACCGGTAACTTCGATTGCGTTCATTGCTGCCTTTAAGGCTTCAAACTTACTCTGCCTTGTGATTATTTCTACCTTGGTAATCTTATGTCCGCTGCCTTCCTTTTCAACCTTAACCTTGGTAACAGGAACTGCTTCCTGTACAGGAGTTGTAGAGCTGACAACAGTTTCAACATCGGACATAGACCCTACTGCCGGCATAAAGTCTGCATAAGCACTTACCAAACCATGCTCATGAATATCTAGACCTTCGATTTCCTCTTCCTTAGATACTCTTAAGCCAACCGTCTTCTTAATAATGAAGAAGGTAATGGATATTGTAACTACTACCCAGGCAGCTACTGCTGCAACACCAAGCAGCTGGGTCAGGAAGTAGGAGATCCCGCCGCCATAGAATAAACCACCGTCAAGTGCAAATAAACCGGTAAGTAAGGTTCCTAAGGCGCCACAAACACCATGGACTCCGATAGCACCCACAGGGTCATCAATCTTTAAGACCTTATCAATAAACTCAATAGCAAATACGATCACAACACCGGCAATCAAACCAATAATAGCTGCTCCCAGGGGACTGACTGCATCACAACCGGCAGTAATTGCCACAAGACCTGCCAAAGAACCATTCAGTGTCATAGAAACATCAGGCTTCTTGTATCTTACCCAGGTTAGCACCATGGCTGCGATGGATGCTGTCGCTGCTGCCATATTGGTGGTAACAAAGATGCTGCTCATGGATGCCAGTACATCATCCCCTGTGGCGGATACAGTGGATCCAGGATTGAAGCCAAACCAGCCAAACCATAAGATAAATACACCCAGAGCTCCCAGCGTAATACTGTGACCCGGAATTGCTTTTGACTTACCGTCCTTAGTATATTTACCGATGCGAGGACCTAACATTTTAGCACCTACCAGAGCGCTGATACCACCTACCATGTGAACAACAGTCGATCCCGCGAAATCATGGAAGCCTAATTCGGAAAGCCAGCCGCCACCCCAGATCCAATGTCCTGAGACGGGATATATGATTGCGCTGATTACCATACTATAGATGCAATAGGCAGCGAATTTGGTTCTTTCCGCCATGGCACCGGATACAATGGTGGCTGCAGTCGCACAGAATACTGTCTGGAAGATCAGGAATGCCATCAGCGGTATACCATCCGGAGCAGCATATTCTCCTCTAACCATCGGATCAAACCAACCGAATAAGCCATTGCCGGCTCCGAACATAATACCAAAGCCCAACAGCCAATAGATGGGTGTTCCCAACGCAAAATCCATCAGGTTTTTCATAACAATATTTCCTGCATTCTTAGCTCTTGTGAAACCTGTTTCTACCATAGCGAACCCGGCCTGCATCAAAAATACCAAGGCTGCTGCTACTAAGATCCAAATTGTGTTGACAGATGAATACATACATTTCCCTCCTGTTTTCTTATTTTATTAATATATCAAGGGTCACTATGAATATCAGACCCCAGTTATCTCCTTTCATTGAAAAAGCGAGATCAAAGCAGAAAACTTTGACCTCGCTGTCAAGCTATAATAGATGTTAGATTAAAGTAGTACGATAGATCTCTTATATGAAATATTAATATAAAAAAAAAGAAGCCAAAACATTACTGCTTTGACTTCTTCGCCACGGATTTTAATAACGTGAGTTTACCACATTCTATTTTTTATTTCAATAAAAAAATAGAAATTTATTAAATTTGTATTTTTTTTATAAATTATATATCTATAAATATGCATTTTCCGTCAATATGGTGACCCACTCTTTATTGGATAAACATAGCGTCCCCAAAGCTAAAGAAACGATAGCGCTGTCTTACCGCCTCCTCATAGGCAGCCATGATATGATCTCTTCCTGCCAAAGCAGATACCAGCATCATTAGGGTGGATTCCGGAAGGTGAAAATTCGTAATCAAGGCATCCATTACCTTAAAGCGATACCCAGGGTAGATAAAGATGGAGGTGTCCCCACTTCCCGCATGCAGTCTTCCGTTTTCATCCGATGCAGATTCCACAGTACGGCAGCTGGTGGTTCCCACGCAGATTACCCTGCCGCCCTTTTCCCTGGTCTCATTGATAATTGCAGCCGCCTCCTCCGTTACCTGATAGAACTCGGAGTGCATATGGTGCTCCAATACATTTTCCACCTTTACCGGGCGGAAGGTACCCAGACCCACATGAAGGGTAACATTGGCAATGGGTATTCCCATTGCTTCGATCTCAGCCAATAGCTCTTTTGTAAAATGCAGCCCTGCCGTAGGAGCTGCTGCTGACCCTTCGTATTTGGCATATACGGTCTGATATCTGTTCTTATCAGCAAGTTCATGGGTAATATAAGGCGGTAGGGGCATCTGCCCCAACTGATCTAGAATCTCCTCGAAGATTCCCTGATAATGAAACTGAACAAGGCGGTTTCCTTCTTCAATAATGTCTAAGACCTCAGCAGTCAGTATTCCACTTCCAAAGCTAATCTTAGTACCGGGTCTTGCCTTCTTTCCCGGTTTTACCAGAGTCTCCCAGACATCATTTTCCTTACGCTTAAGCAAAAGCAGCTCTATCTTGGCCCCATGGGTTTCCTGATTTGCTTCCTCCTGCCGTTCATGGATCTTCTCACCTATGAGTCTGGCAGGGATCACCTTGGTATTATTGATGACCAGACAATCCCCCTTACGAAGATACTTGGTAATATCCCTGAATATTCTATGTTCCATTGCACCGCTTTCTTTATTAAGAACTAAAAGCCTGGATCCGGATCGATCCTCTAAGGGATCCTGAGCAATTAATTCCTCCGGCAAATGATAATAAAAATCCTGTGTTTTCAAATTACTCTCCTTTGCATTCTCCATTTTCTATCTTAATCATAGCATTCTTCGCTCATACGAAGAAGATTATACAACCACTAAAGTAAAAAATCCACACCCTTCTTAAAGAATAAGTATATCAAATATTAATTATTTAAAGGAGAAAATCCAAAAATAAGCCAAACTAAGAATGAAAGGGGCATCGCATTTACTCCATCTGCGATGCCCCTGATACATTTCATTATTCCTTATAAAATAAGCGCATTTATAAAGCCATTATTCTTTATAAAGGTATCTGCTCATTCTAAAGCTATCTATCCTCTATAAACTGCTATTGTTATTAATCAAAATAAACTGTCTTACCGGTACGTGCAGATTCATAAATTGCTTCCAGAATTCTGGTAACAACGATTGCCTGTTCCGGCTTAACCACCAGGTCTTTGCCGTTAACAATTGCATCATAGAAAATCTGCTGCTCAATATCCTGAGCTTCTTCGCTCTTTCCTGAGTAGAAAGCAACGCCACCGGATTTTAAATCAGGCTTTTCTACAATCTGCTTATTATACTGAACGCGGTTAATGCGAAGGCCGTCCTTCATATCCGCACCTGCCTTGGTTCCGCAAAGGCTTGTTTTTGCCTCATCCACCTCAAGGGAGTTCAATGCCCAGGAGGACTCCAGATGAATTGTAGCACCATTCTTCATCTTGATAAAGCCAAAGGCTGAATCTTCAACGGTAAATTCCTTGGGATCCCACTCACCAAAAGCATTGCCCTGCTCGGTCTGATCAGCAAGCTTACGGTATACAGAACCTGTAACTGACTCCGGCTCATAATTATCCATCATCCAAAGTGTCAGATCCAGTGCATGGGTTCCGATATCGATTAAGGGACCGCCACCCTGCTCTTCTTCATTTAAGAATACACCCCAGGTAGGAACTGCACGTCTTCTGATGGCATGAGCCTTAGCATAATAGATCTCACCCATATCTCCATTCTCGCAGGCTCTCTTTAAATATTTGGAATCCTGACGATAACGGTTCTGATAACCAATGGTCAGAAGCTTGCCGGTTTCCTTCGCGGTATCCAGCATTAATTTTGCGTCCGCATATGATTTTGCCATAGGCTTTTCGCACATAACATGCTTACCGGCCTTCATCGCAGCAACAGATATTATGGAATGAGACTTATTGGGTGTTAATACATAGACAGCCTCAATGTCTTCCTTCACCAGTTCATTATAGTCTGTGTAAACACGTGCATCCGGTGTACCATATTTCTGCTTGGCTTCTTCTGCTCTTTCCTTAATGATATCACAAAATGCAACAATCTCAAAATTACCATTTTTCTGAATTGCAGGTAAATGCTTTCCATTTGCAATACCGCCGCAGCCTACAATTCCGACCTTTACCTTTCTCATTACTCATTCCTCCGCTAATTCATGTGTTTGCAGGTAGATTTCCCACCTGCGATCTATACTACCACCCAAGAGACTTAAGATATTCCTTGCTGATTCTTGCGTCCTCAAGGGCTGTATACTCCGTATGTCTGTCCTGTTCTACTACGACCCACTTGCTGCCACCCTCGATTGCCTGTGCAAGAACAGAGGGAATGTCCTGAACACCGTGACCTACTGCTCGGAATTCAAAGGGAGTTCCTTCTTTATAGTCCTTCAAGTGAACGATGGGCAAGCGTCCTGCATAATTTTTCATGTACTCAGCAGGATCCTCACCGGATACTCTGGTCCAGCAAATATCAAGCTCCACCTGAAGCTGTTCCGCTGTTAAGGTACGATACATATAATCCAGTACATATTCGCCTTCCGTGGTCTTTTTGAATTCAAAATCATGATTATGATACAGTAAGGTGATGCCTTCCTTACGGCAAGCCTCCGATATTGCGGGAATATTCTTCATGACTTCCTCAAATTTGTCTGTACCATAACGGGAATCCTCAGTCAGATAAGGAATGGCCACATAGCTGCAGCCTATCACAGCATATCGATGAGCGGTGGCCGCTATATCCTCCATAAACTCCTGGTAGGATACATGGGCGCTGATAGGAATCAGGCCAACTTCTTTCAGGATATCTCTGATCTCCTCGGGAGAATGGCCATATAAGCCCGCAAGCTCCACACCGTCATAACCCATGTCCTTAACTTCCCGCATTGCCTTTGCAAAATCTTTTTCTGCATCCTCACGGATTGAAAATATCTGAAGTGCTACAGGTAAATTCTTCATAATGATCCTTTCTCATAATCCAGGGTATTATAATATCTGCATATCAGGATACCTTAATAGTCCTGGTATGATCTGATTATTCAAAGTGAATAACTTCCTTCTTTTGTGCTGATTCAAATATAGCTTCCATCAGTTTCATTACCCTCATAACCTCCGGTAATTTAACAAGCTGCTCTTCCTCGCCTGCAAGAGCCTTCATTACATTACGGTAAAAATCTCTGATGTCGCTTTTAACGACGGATAACTCCTGGGTAGTGATGGTATCATCCCTGCGGGGTGCCATGGTTTTTGTCAAACCTGCTGCGGTGCGGACCGGTACCACATCTTCTTCATTCTTACCGACTGCACGTACAATTCTACCCTTTAAGCTCCAGTCTTCAATGATCGCTGTACCGTTCTGTCCGATCACATACCATCTGGGAAGGGAAATGAAGTTGCTGGTTCCGACCTCAACCAATACTTCTATGCCATTTGCAAAGCCCAGGTGTACCGTAAAACCATCGTCAACCATCGTATTGGTGATGTTGGTTAAGGATGCATAAACTGTCTTGCAGGGTGTATTTCCCAGCATCAGCAGGATCTGATCCAGTAGATGTACGCCCCAGTCAAGCACCATACCGCCGCCATGCTCCTTCTCCTGGCGCCAGTCACCAGGAATACCTCTGGAACCATGCACTCTTGATTCAATACGGTAGAGCTCTCCTAACTGTCCTTCATCATAGATTTTCTTTATAGTCAAAAAATCTTCATCCCAACGACGATTCTGGTGCACCGTGAAGAGCTTGCCTGTTTCCTCTGATACCTGGATCATTTCCTGCAAATCAGCGGAACTTAAGGTGACCGGCTTTTCACTGACTACATTCTTACCTGCCCGCATAGCCTGAATAGCAATTGGTTTATGCAGATCATTGGGTGTAGCGATAAGTACAATATCAATCCTGCTGTCATTTAAGAGCTCTTCCAGACTGTCATAGCTATGAACGCCAACTTCTGCCGCATATGCCTTACGTTCCGGTTTGATATCATAAATGCCTGCAACTTCTAATCCATCAATGGTACCAATGGTTTCTCTGTGCCAGTTGCCCATGCCGCCGAAACCAACAATACCCAACATATAGTTTGAACCTTCCATCTTCCGTCCTCCATGTTTGACTTTCAATACTGCCAAGAACTAGGTTGTGAGCACTTTTGTGCGGACTTCACAGTTCTCTTTGGTGAAATACTAGCTTCACATTCGGCTCCTGTTCATGCTAAGCCTATGCCCAGAACATTACGCCTCTATCCTCATACATTAATACATTCTTTAAGAAATTGATCGCCTTGGTTAAGCCTTCCTGTCCGGACATCAGGCTGTCTTCATGCTCGATACTGAGCACATAGTCATAGCCTGCCATACGAAGCTCGGATACAACTGCCTTCCAGAAATCCTCACCATTGCCGTAACCTACAGCACGGAATACCCAGGAACGAGTCACTTCACTGCCATAGTGTCCGGTATCTAAAACACCGTTAATTGCTGTATTATACTTATCGATCTTGGTATCCTTTGCATGGAAATGGAAGATAGCTCCGGCTTTTCCAAGTTCACGGATACTTGCACAAGGATCCATACCCTGCCATAAGAGATGGCTGGGATCAAAGTTAGCACCGATCTCCGGTCCTACAGCTTCACGCAGCTTTAACAAGGTGCTGGTATTATATACACAGAAGCCCGGATGCATTTCAAATGCAATCTTATTAACGCCGTGCTCCTTAGCAAATGCTACTTTCTTCTTCCAATACGGAATCAGGACCTGATTCCACTGATAATCAAGAACCTCAAGATAATCCGGCGGCCAGGAACAGGTTACCCAGTTGGGCATAGTATCCTCCGGACTTCCTCCGGGGCATCCGGAGAAGGTGTTAATGATGGAAATTCCAAGTTTTTCAGCCAATAAGATCGCCTTGGTAAAGTCTTCCTCAAATTTAGCGGCAATCTCCTTATTGGGATGTACCATATTACCGTGGCAGCTGAGTGCACTGATCTCCAGACCATGCTTTTTAATTGTGTCCTTGAACTTCTCCAGTTCCTTTTCGTCATTTAAAAGAACATCCGGATC
>JAJUHH010000038.1 GCA_029267975.1 Clostridiales bacterium | reverse complement strand
TATCCTGTGCATACTCCTGCTTTAGCTCAGAGGGACTACCACCTGCCACAAGCTTGCCGGCATCCATAATAGAGATATAGTTGGCCCTTGCAGCCTCCTCCATATAATGTGTTGTCAGAAAGATAGTCATTTGCTTCTCCCTGCGCAGCCGGTCAACACATTCCCATACATTTTGCCGGGTTTGCGGATCCAGACCTGTGGTTGGCTCATCTAAAAATAGAATCTCAGGATGGTTCATCAGGGCTTTGGCAATCTCGCATTTTCTTTTTTGCCCTCCGGAAAGCAGACGGTATTGCTTATGAAGCAAGGGTCCAACTTCCAGGACCTCGCTTACAAAATTCAGACTGTCATGCACTGCTCTGCGGTCTTTCTCATAAAGGGAGGCCCTGGTAATCAGATTCTCCTTCACTGTCAGCCTGTCATCAAGTACATTGTCCTGGAATACCACGCCGATCCTGCTTCTAATCTCCCTATCCTCCTTACCCTGCTCGCGGCCGCATATCTTTACCTGTCCATCTGTTGCCTTTAACAGGGTGCATAGAATATTAATAGTGGTGGATTTTCCGGCTCCATTGACTCCCAGAAAACCATACAATTGTCCTTTTTTCACCTGAAAGCTGATGTCATCCACAGCCTTTACGTCTCCGAAATACTTTTTCAAACGATTTACTTGTATAATATCTTCCATTGCTTTTGGTCCTTCCTTTCTTATTGTCTTCCCATCATTCTCCAGATGGATACAGTTTAGTATGAAATCCCGCTCCCTGCAATAGCTTCCCGCATAAGATGCAAGATTTTAGGGGTAAGATACATATAATCAGTAAAAAAGCCCTGAAAGATGGTTACTGCCATCAGAAACTGTTGAATCAATACCCTTTATGTATCAACGGTTCCTTCGGTAAGCATCCATCTCTATCAGGACTTTTAATTAATCTATCTATAACTTTCACTAGCTAATACAGCATTTCTCATGTTTTGTCCGATTTCTCATTCACCGATTATCCAGGAAAATCTGCTTAATCCAATTTAGAATCTCTTTATATGTCATCCAATTACTTTCCACTTATAATTCAAGAATCTGCCCGATCAATTTAGAATCTCCTCCTGTTTCTTTCAATTACTCTTTCACTAATAATCCTAGAATCTTCCTGATTTAATCTAGAATCTTCTCTTGGGCAGAGTAATAATAAAGCTGGAGCCCTTCTTAAACTGGGAGCGAATCTTAATCCGTCCTGTGTGGGCAAGAATGATTAGCTTTGCCAGAGAAAGACCTAAACCATGACCGCCAATATTCTGATTTCTTACATGCTCAGAACGGTAGAAGCGATTAAAGATATTATCAATATCCTTCTTGGTCATACCAATCCCTGTATCTGAGACAGTAATAACACAATCCTCATTAATCTTTTGACAAAGAATGGTGATCTCATCCCCGTCCTTGGTGTATTTTACCGCATTATCAATAAAAATTCGAATGGCCTGTTTCAGCGCCTGCTTGTCCCCATAGACAATAACATCCTCCATCACTGGATTCTTGATGACCCTGTTGGGTGCCACAAGCCTGGTTTCCTTTACCATATCCTCCACCAAAGGCCTCATATTAAAGCGTTTTTTTACCAGCTTTAAGGTTTTCTTATCATGTCTTGACAAGAAGAGAAGCTTCTCAACCAGATCCTGCATGGACTTTGCTTCATTTTTGATGGCTTCTATGGATTCCTGCAGCACCTCCTGGTTGCTGCTTCCCCAACGGTCCAGCATATTGACATAGCCTTGAATAACTGCGATAGGAGTACGCAGCTCATGGGAGGCATCAGAGACAAACTGCTTCTGACTTTCATAGGAGGTCTCGATACGATCAAGCATAGCATTAATGACATTGGCCAGATCCTTTAACTCATTCTTGGTTCCTTCCACATTAATCCGCTCACTGTTTAAGTTGTTCACTGTCAGGCGGTTGGCCTGGGCAGACATAATCCTAACCGGCTCAAAAAGCTTTGTATCACTTCGTTTTCCTTTACGAATAATTAGGGCAACAATAATCAGATATAACAAGAGCAGCTTCCAGGCAAGGGATAGAAAGCGGATGTAGCTGTCAGCCATATCATACTGGAAGGTGACCAAATACTCCCCATCTCCCACGGTCAGTTTGCGGGTGTCTTCATAAATAAAGATCCTATTTTCTCTCTCATAATGTATTCCAAAAATAAAATCCTTACTTGTTGATTGGCGGTAAGCGGCGTCATCATAAATCACCTGATGGGTATGGCTACCCTCTACCTTCATGGTCACTCCCTGATCATGATAGGGATTTTCGATTGCCGTCAGATTACCTGCCGATAGCATATCCATCATATCTTCAGCCAAAAGATCATAGTCTGCCTTGGCATTGAACATAAAAATAACAAAAAAGCCAGCAAAAAACAGCACACCATGGGTTAACATCAGCCTTAGATATGCCAGGGATATGCGAAAGGCCATAGAAAATCTGAAATTACTCAGCCATTCTTCTCTTTTTTTACGGAGGGGGAGAATCGTCTTTCTCAATATATTACGAAGCAGATTTAAACCCTTTTCTTTCATTTTCTCTTAACGTAGCCGATTAGATACGTCATCCTCCATTACTTAGTCTTTCCATTGTAATCAGCCTGGAGCACGCTAACCTTTAATGATATATCCGACTCCCCGTACGGTAGAGATCAGATGAATTCCGTACTTCTCATCAATCTTCTGTCTGAGATAACGGATATAAACATCCACCACATTGGTATCTCCAAAGTACTCATAGTCCCATACATTGTTCAGCAACTGCTCTCTGGTCAAGGCAATGTTTTTATTACGCATCAAGTATTCTAATAGCTCATATTCCTTCTTTGTAAGAACCAGCTCTTCCTCACCATAATAAGCACTATGGGAGGCAAGATTCAAGGTTAATTCCCCGATTTGTAGAAGATCGCCCTTTACTTCTGTCTGATGCTTCTTCCGGTTAAGAGCTACTCTGATCCTGGCCAGAAGCTCTTCAATGGCAAAGGGCTTGGTCATATAATCATCGGCTCCGGTATCCAGACCCGCAACCTTATCCGATACATCGTCCTTGGCAGTCAGCATAATAATGGGAACCTGGGATTCAAGCCGAATTCGGCGACATACCTCTATCCCGTTGAGTCCTGGCAGCATAATATCAAGAATAACCAAATCTACATTTTCATTCAGCGCCTTCTCAAGGCCTGTTCTGCCATCTCCTGCAAGCAGTACCTCATAACCCTCATGTTTCAATTCCAATTCCAAGAATCTGCCTATTTTAACTTCATCTTCTACGATTAATATTCTGGCCAAAATATACCCTCCTAACACCATATCATCAGAACTGTTCTTCTACCATTGTATCGGTTGCTGTAAGATTTTTCAATATGCCAACATTAGATTTCAATTAAAATATAAGAAACAGCAAAAGAGTCTGTGTAAAGTAACTTCACACAGACCCTTTTCTATAAATATTATCTTCTATTATAATATTCGCTTCTTTTTATCATTCAGGATAAATGACTATTTTAATACGCTCTTCACAGCCTTTACTACGTTCTCAGTTGTAAATCCAAATTTCTTAAAGAGAACAGCTGCAGGTGCGGAAGCACCAAAGCTCTTCATGGTAACAGTCGTACCGTCAAGACCTACATACTTGCCCCAGCCAAAGTCAGCTGCAGCTTCCACAGCAACTCTTGCCCGAACACGCTTAGGCAGGATGCTTTCCTTATATTCTTCCGACTGAGCCTCGAAGAGATCCATAGAAGGCATACTTACTACTCTGACTTCCACGCCTTCCTTAGCAAGCTCTGCCTGAGCATTGATACCCAGCTCAACCTCTGAACCGCTTGCAATGATAATTGCATCCGGAACATCCTTCTTAGCATCAGATACGATATAGCCTCCCTTAAGAGCCTCCTTAGAAGAACCGGCAAGCTGAGGAAGATTCTGACGGGTAAGAACCAAAGCAGTGGGTGTGGTCCTTGAGGTTACTGCATAATACCAGGCTGCAATACACTCTGTTGCATCTGCAGGACGAAATACTGTAAAGTTCGGCATGGAACGGAGCATTGCCAACTGCTCAATGGGCTCATGGGTCGGTCCGTCCTCACCAACACCAATACTGTCATGGGTAAGAACAAAGGTAAGCGGAAGTCCCATCAGTGCAGACAGTCTTGCCATGGGTTTCACATAATCGCTGAATACAAAGAAGGTGGATACATATGGTCTAAGACCTCCATGCAGCGCGAGTCCGTTGCCAATACCTGCCATTGCCAACTCTCTTACACCAAAATGCAGATTGCGTCCTGCATAATTGTCCTTTGAGAAGTCTCCCATATCGTTCATATAGGTCTTTGTGGAAGGAGCAAGGTCTGCTGAGCCACCGATTAAGTTAGGGAGGTAATTCTTCAGACGATTGATTACCTGTCCGGATAAGTTTCTTGTTGCCTCCGGCTTGTCTGTATATGCCCAGAAATCATCATTGTCGATCAAATCTGCAGCATGATTTAAGTCATGATACTTCTCCCATAGCTCTTTCATCTCAGGATAGGTCACGCAATACTCAGTAAACATCTTGTTCCAGGCTTCTTCCAGCTTGGCATTCTCTTTTGCGATAGCCTGATAGTGTGCATAGATTTCATCCGGTACGGAGAATGCTTCCTCATGCTCCCAGCCAAGCTTTTCTCTCAGGGCCTTAACATTTTCAACGCCCAGAGGTTCGCCGTGTGCGCTTGCCATACCCTCTCTGGGGCTGCCGTAACCAATCTTGGTCTTAACGGTGATCATGCTGGGTCTGGACAGATCAGCTTTTGCAGCTTCAATTGCCGCACCAATCTCCGCCAGATCATTACCATCCTCAACCACAAGGGTTTGGAAACCAAATGCCTCAAAGCGCTTCTTCACATCTTCGGTGAAAGCAATATCTGTATCTCCTTCAATAGAAATCTTATTACTGTCATAAAGCACAATTAATTTGCCAAGTCCTAAGGTTCCGGCTAAAGACATTGCTTCTGAGGTGATACCCTCCATCATACAGCCATCTCCACCCAGAACGAAGGTGTAATGGTCTACAACAGGATATCCGCTCTTGTTAAAGATAGAAGCAAGGTGTGCTTCACCCATTGCCATACCTACAGCCATTGCCATACCTGCTCCAAGAGGACCGGTTGTTGCTTCTACGCCAACGGTATGACCGTACTCGGGATGTCCGGGTGTTAAAGAACCATCCTGACGGAATTGGGCTAAATCCTCTTTGGTCAGACCATATCCGAACAGATGCAGCAGCGAATACAACAGCATGGATCCATGACCACCGGATAAGATAAATCTGTCTCTGTTCTCCCACTTGGGATTAGCTGGATTGTGCTTCATATGTTTAGCCCATAATTCATAGGCCATTGCAGCTGAACCTAACGGTAGTCCCGGATGTCCTGAATTTGCCTTTTGAACGCCATCCGCAGATAATACTCTTATGGCATTGACTGACATTGTATCGATGTTGCTCATTATAGATCCTCCTTAAGGTAATAAATATAATTGAAGTGATGCTTACACAGTGTTATCTACGTAATTATTCACCAAATACCGCGATATAGTCCTTCTTAAACTTTTCTATTCCAGCCGTTGTCAAAGGATGTTGTACACATTGCTCGATTACACTATACGGAACAGTTGCAATATCAGCACCAGCTAAGGCACATTCCGTAACATGTATGGCGCTGCGAATGCTTGCAGCAATAATTTCCGTCTTAAAATGATATGTTTTAAAAATCTGTGAAATTGTTTTAATCAGATCTGTTCCTATTGTTGATATGTCATCCAGGCGGCCCACAAAGGGGGATACATAAGTAGCGCCTGCTCGTGCTGCCAGCAGAGCCTGATTTGCTGTAAATATTAAAGTAACATTTGTTTTAATTCCTTCTGAGGATAAAACCTTCGTAGCCTTTAGTCCTTCCAGTGTCATAGGAATCTTAACTACCATATTGGGATGGATCCCGGCAATCTCTCTGCCCTCATTGATCATATCCTCCGCGAAAACTGTTGTTGCCTTAACCTCACCACTGATTGGCCCATCCACAATCTGAGTGATTTCCTGAATAACCTCTTCAAATACTCTTCCTTCCTTTGCAATCAGGGAAGGGTTGGTGGTAACTCCGCAAATTACGCCTAATGCGCTTGCTTTCTTAATATCCTCTACATTTGCCGTGTCCAAAAATAGTTTCATAAATTACCTCTCCATTGTCCTTAGTTTGTTTGTACAATTAATATAGTTACTATACTATATTGTAAACTATACTATAAATATACTTCCAAAACAATATGCAATTTACACACACATTTCATGAAAAACAGCAAATATTCTATCTATATAATCAATGCCTAAGCTGTAATATATCTTTCTTCAAATTGATCCACCGTCATGGGCTTTGCAAAGTAATATCCCTGTATAATATCACAGCCCACCTTGCATAAAAACTCAACCTGTTCTCTGGTTTCGATACATTCCGCAACCACCTTAATATGCAGGTCCTTAGCCATATTAATCGTATTCCGGATTACTGTCAAGCCCCTCTCTACCTCATCTGTAAGACGGAACAGCTCCCCATCCAGTTTTACCACGTCAAGGGGTAGATCCTTTAAAGAATTTAGGGAGGAGTAGCCCGCTCCAAAATCATCCATGGAAACGATAAAGCCATATTCTCGTAAGCGGACCACAGTATCGATCAGCATCTGCTTGTTTTGTAAAAATGCGCTTTCCGTAAGCTCCAGCTCTATCAGTGAACGAGGTACACCGTAGCTGTCAACAATATCAGTAATAATCTCTGCCAGATGTGCGTTGGCAAAATGCAGTCTTGATATATTGACGGATATGGGCAATGGATTATAGCCCTTATCAAGCCATGTTTTAAGAAGCTCACATATCTTGCGCAGCATATAATAATCCAGCTCTGTAATAAAGCCGTTTCTCTCAAAGACAGGAATAAAATAGCTGGGAGATAGTGGCTTTCCCTCGTTATTCTTCCAGCGGACCAAGGCTTCTGCTCCTGAGATGGTTTCTTCCTTGGCCATGTATTTGGGTTGAAGATAAACCACAAATTCCTCATTATTCAGAGCTTCATTCATAGACTTCTCAATCTCTTCCTCTTCAAGCAGCCTTCTTTTCGCCGCATCATCAAAGAAGGAAATAAAGCTCTCCGAGCTGCCCTTAATGTTGTTCTTAGCAATAGAAGCAAATTCTCCCATGCGGTCAATAGAGTCCTTGCGGTCTGTAATATAATAAACTCCATAGAATATCCTGATGGTCTTAGTATAGAGCAGTTGATGGAGCAGATTATCCAGTTCATGAATACGATCAATAAGATCATATTCATCCAAATAAGTCATCATGATATAGAACTGATCTGCAGCATACCTGGTGAAGGGTTCTCCGAAGCTAGCCCATTTTTTAATAATATGGTAAATATCCTTAAGAATCTCATCACCTTTTTGATATCCGTAAGCATCATTAATGGTTTTAAAGCGGTTAATATCAAAGTTTATTAATGCAAACTTCTTTCTTTGAAATTGCTTACCACTTAAAATCTTATGGACATTTATCCTAAACTTATACCAGTTATCTCCACCGGTAACCGGATCCAGGTAGAGGGCATGAACCATCTTACGATTTGCCCGCCTCTGAAAAATGATCATTGTAATAAACAGAAAGAGGGAGAGGGAGGTGATTACAGCCCACAACAAAGAAGTCAGTGTAAGAATGTCCTCTGTGGCTGTGTTCATACGATACTGCTTACCATAAAGAAGTGTCCAATTACTCCTTCCAAGGGGCTTCTGACTCCAGATCAGCTTGTCCTCCGGTATAAGTGTCTGGAACAAATCCCTCCAGCTACTGACAGACAATATTTTTGATTGGGATTCCTGAAATGCTCCCTGGGAAATGAGCTTCTCATAAGAAAAGTCTGAAATATCCGTTCCTTTCACATAAGCTACCGCTTCATTCTCTGCATTAAGAATATAAATCAGCCCACCTTCTGAAATCTCCTGATTCAAAGCAGAAATATCAGTTATTTCGGCGAATATAAAGGCAACCAGTACCCCCTTAACCTCATGGTTAACAGTCACCGGTATCACCTGTAGAATGTATGGGACAGAATTCTCTGAATAAGATATCCTATTAGAAAGATAAGACAATCCATTTACGGCCGATTGAAAGTACTCTTCTTGACTAACTTTTTGAATCCTTCCATTCCAATCATAAGCATAACCCTCAGGATTGACAAAATACAGATTATAATAAGAAGAATCTGTAGAAAAGGGAAAAAGGAGCCCTTTAATGGCCTCCCAATCCGTTAAATCTTCCTTGGCAATATCAGCAGCCAAGGTCCTAAGTTCCTGATCTATATCGTTAAATTTCTCATTGATTAAAGAGGCAGCATTGCCTGCAAAGGAATCATTGGCTTCAACTTGTGCTTCATATCCATATCTTGCCAAACGGTTCATATAGAATAAGCCGATCATCATTGTTACAATAACACCGATTATGGCAAATAAAATTAGTGGAGCCGTTTTACTCTTTGGCAATGCTAACCTCATGTTGTATCTCCTCGTATGTATATTATCGTTTCTCTAGTATTGTAGCTAAGGATGGCTAAATATGCATATAAAAATATTTCTTCTACATAATACACTATATCTTATATACTTGTCAAAACATCTTCGACTCTTTTTAGCTGTTTTCTGATTTCCAATTTTTGCGGACATTTTCTTTCGCAGCGTCCACAGTCACTACAATCCTTAATTGTTTTCCCTCCTTTGCTTATATAGTTTTTCAATTCGTTGCGCGCATGATCTGTTAATCCATATACGTTATGATAAGTAAACAAATTAAAAATATGAGGTATCTTGATATCTACCGGACATGGCTGACAGTACTCACAGCCGGTGCAATACAAATCACTGAATTTCTTCAGCTGATCCACAGCCTCTCCAAGCTGCTTCCATTCCTCTGTGCTAAGCGGCTTTCCTTCTCCTGCAATGGCCAGATTCTTCTCCACCATATCCATGCTTCCCATACCCGATAAGGCACAGCTGACAGAAGAGTTGCCTAACACGAATTTAAATGCTAATTCATAGGTAGCAATGGAAGGCTTTCCGGTGAGCTTAGCATACAGATTGGTAGGTGCTGCAAGTCTTCCGCCACCCACAGGTCCCATAACTACAACGCCGAGTCCCTTAGAGGCTGCATAAGCAATCATCTCTTCATTGCTGCGATCAAGGAGATTATACTGAACAAGCATGGTCTCCATCACGCCCGCCGTATCAATAATATATTTGATATATTTCGCCTTGTCGTGGAATGAGAAGGAAATATGTCGGATCAAGCCCTCCTCCTTCGCTTTCACTGCTTCCTTAATTAGATCTAACTTCATAATCTTATTATCGAAGGATGCCTTATTGATTCCCCAGAAATGATAAAAATCAATATAGTCTGTGTCCATCTTTTTTAAACTCTTTTCCAGCACCTTACGATAATCGCTTGCAACATGAACTTCCTCCAGGGGAATCTTGGTGGAAAGCATTACCTTATCCCTGATATCCTTCATTGCTTTACCAACTGTCGCCTCACTGTTCTTATGAAGGTAGTAGGGTGCGGTATCAAAATAATTGACCCCGTTATCATAGGCATACCTTAACATGGGGATTGCCTTCTCTTCCTCAATGAACCACTGTCCGTCCTTTTCATATTCCGGCAAACGCATACAACCAAATCCCAGGGAGGAGATTTCTTTTCCGGTAGAACCAAATTTACGATAAATCATACCTTACATCCTTTCATTTGTAATATCCATTGCATTTTCATGTCCTGCTCCTATTGTATCATTGCAGGTACCTGATCTTCCACTCTTTCGTATGATAACAAGCAACCTGCTTTAAGTTAACTGCTTCCATTATATCGTAAATATTTATATTATACCATGTATCAGCTTATCCTCTTTTTGTATTGGATTGACTTATTCTTCATACTCAGCTTCCATCTATAAGTAAACGATTTATTCCTAAGATTGGTTATTGGCAGGCCTCTTATCAGCTTCCTTCTCCGCATTTTTATCAAGCAACAAATTATAAAGAAAACCGGCTACCACAAAAATGCTGCCAAGTAACTTAAGAGGAGAAAATTCCCTTGATACCCACCAGTCAATCAAAATACCCAGAGTAAGCTGACCTAAGAATACCAAAAGGGTTATATAAAAGGCAGGCACACGGGGTGTGATATAATTGGAGATCATAATAATGACAATTCCTAAAAGTCCCCCCAGATAAGACCAGAAGGGAAGGGAGTTTGTCAAAGGAACAGGAGAAAAGCCTGGCTGCATAAGCAAAAGCATTAGAATCGAAAAGAATATACCTACAACATAATTCACTACCGTTGCCTGTATGGTTCCGATCTTTTCTGCCAGCTTTGCGTTCAGCATTCTGGCAAGTACAACTGTAATACCAGAGAAAAAGGAAATAGCCGCATATAGTAATATCATAATTTTACACTCCTCTCGCTTTATTGGATTGCCATGATGCAAATTCCTATTCCTATGATAGCAAGACCAATCAGTTTCTTTGGATTAATCCGAACCAGCTTCATCCCCAGGAAGCCAAAATGATCTGCAAATAGCGAAAATACTGTCTGACCCAACAAGCCCAGTGCCAGAGGGAGGGATACGCCCAGCTTTGCGTAGCTTAAATTAGTAAAGGTCACGGTTCCGATACCAACTAAGCCGCCACTGTATAAATACAGGGGAAGGCCTTTGGGAAAGTTCATCTTTGCACGTTTTACGATGGACACCGCAAGGATACCCAGTAAACCAACAAAGTGAATTAAAATGGTTGAGTATAGAGTGCCGTAAGCGCCTGAAAGACTTCCATTCAAATAGATCATAAGTGAAGTAATGGCTCCCATAAGAAGTGAAATAATATAATTCATACTGCCTCCTATATAAACTTTAATTTCTATAACTATTTCACTATGTCAGAAGGAAGATGGTGATCTATAGTAATATAGAGTTATCCTATGGCCAGAAACTTACCTGATCCAGCTTATCAAATATGCTGAGATATCCTTTCTGCGCAGCCCTCTTCTGCATAGCTTCAAATAAACTCTCAATAAATGTAGCATAAAGTAATTGTAATGTACTATGACATATGTCATAATAAAGTAATTAGTAATGTTTGGTACGTTTATCAGGCAATTAATAATATTAGTGTGTTTATCAGCAATTAGTAGTGTTTGGTGTATTTATCAAGGATTTAGTTATGCTGGATAAAGTAAATATCTTAATTCATAATTTCATCAAGAATGGAGATTTAGTCATGGTGCGTATCAATGATTCCTTTCGCATTGCAGCTTACGTCAGAGAATATGAAATGGACAAAATTTTTTCACAAGATATGACCTCATATTTTGAATTACTTTCCTTTCGTAAAAATGAGTATATTCTTAGAGAAGGGGATGAGATGCCTTATCTCTTTTTTCTCGTAGAAGGAAAGGCTAAGGTCTTTACCTCCTTAAGTAACGGTAAGTCTCTTTTGCTATGTTTTTATCAAGGATTTAAGGTACTGGGAGAATTGGAAGCTGTTAATGGAGTTAAGGCCGTTACCAATGTTCAGGCCATTGCTGACACTTTGTGTATTGGCATTCCTTATGTAATCGTTAGAAAGAAGCTCATGGAAGACCCTGTATTTTTAAGATACATCTGCTCTTCTCTTGGTGGAAAGCTTAATCGTTGTTCCAAGAATAGTTCCATCAATCTGCTATTTCCTTTGGAGAATCGACTGGCAAGCTATATCTATACAACCGGAGAGAGAATATATGATAAGAAAAAAAAGAATATAAAAGAGAATGTAAAAGATAAGGACAACTCAAATAAGCCCTCGATCTACTTTCATGAAAATCTGACGGAGATTGCAGAGCTTTTAGGCACCAGTTATCGGCATTTGTTGCGGACCTTCTCAGATTTATGCGAGCAGAAGGTTTTGAAAAAGCATGGCTCTTCCTATCTTGTAATAAATGAAAAAGTATTGATTGAATTATCTGCAGATTTATATAAGTAAATCTGGATAAATCTAAGCACAAAAAAAGACTTCAATTCAAAATTGAAGTCTTTTTATATGAGACATCCGGGATTCGAACCCGGGACACCATGATTAAAAGTCATGTGCTCTACCGACTGAGCTAATATCCCATAAGAATTACTCCTATGCTTATCATCGATAAAGACTTTTGTGCCTTATCAAAGCAAAATGCCCAGAGCCGGAATTGAACCAGCGACACGAGGATTTTCAGTCCTCTGCTCTACCAACTGAGCTATCTGGGCAAGGTCAACTTCGTGTACCTTCAAAGATTGGATCCCCACTCTTTTTGGTTCCGAAAGCTATTCAGTTGTAGTTACAATAGAATGAGTTGCGGGGATAGGATTTGAACCTATGACCTTCGGGTTATGAGCCCGACGAGCTTCCAGACTGCTCCACCCCGCGGTAATTTTTTAGCGGCTATCGAAGAGATAGGCAAATTCCACGGTTTCCGCTAACTATCTATATGGCTAAAAGCCAAATGGATGGGGAAGGATTCGAACCTTC
>JAJUHH010000037.1 GCA_029267975.1 Clostridiales bacterium | reverse complement strand
GTTGGTACCCACAGCAGATCTGACAAAGTGCAGGACAATAATAATTCTGGTAAAGGAAGTTACCATGATCAGAAGGGATGGCGCCAGAGTTATGATTGTTAATAAGAACAATATCTGCAGGGTGGAGGATAGACCTTGCGCATCCTCATCTGTATTCAGGGTGAAATCCAGCGGACCGAAGGAACCGCTGATATCATTGCCGTCACCTGCATTTTCATTGGAACCGTCAGCATCCGTCGCTGTGGTATCTACCGTATCTCTCACTGTTTGAGCGTATGCCGTGGCGCCTTCGCTAAAACACAATATTCCGGTAACAAGAATAACCGCAAAGATGACAGACCGTAAGCTAACATAAATTCTGCTTTGTTTATTCATGATTACCAGCCTCTACTCATTATTTTTCTTCAGCTTATCCATGATCTGCCGGAAGGTTTGCTTCTCGCCCTGATTCACTTCCCTAAAGATTACTTCCTTTTCCTCTAATTCGGTGATCACATTGATGGAATCCTTCCCAATACCCAGAACAATATATTTGTTGCCGATCTTTACAAGCTGCAATACCTTATTTGCGCTGATCCGATAGGCGTCAATAACCTGAAAATTGCTTTTCTTAAGCTGTCCAAGTTTGAAGCTTGCTACAAACTTAGAGGTAAAGTAAGCAGCAAGCAGGATTATAATCAGCATGAAAACTAAGCTCATCATTTGCCAGAAGCCTGCACCCCCAGGCGACCTGCCTACCATATCCGAAAGTCCTTCCGAAGATGCGGCTGGTGTCGGTGTTACATTTTTCAGTTGATCCACTATTGTATTTGCATCCAGCAAAATTGGCATAGTTCCCATCATTTCCTATCAACCTACTGCTTTCTTAACTGCTTCCAATACTCTGTCTGCCTGGAAAGGCTTAACGATAAAGTCCTTTGCACCGGACTGAATTGATTCAATAACCATTGCCTGCTGTCCCATAGCAGAACACATAATAACATTGGCGCCTGGATCTACCGCCTTGATCTTCTTTAAGGCCTGAAGACCGTCCATCTCAGGCATGGTAATATCCATCATAACCAGATCAGGCTTTACTTCCTGATATTTTTCTACGGCCTTTAAGCCGTTTTCTGCCTCACCGGCAACATTATAGCCGTTCTTAGTGAGGATATCTTTAATCATCATTCTCATAAATGCTGCATCATCACAAATTAAAATATTCTTTGCCATAATCATTTCTCCTATCTTCTTATGTAGTGTTTGCTTCAGACAATCTGTTTCTGCTTAATAATTTCTGTTACCCTGATACCAAAGGCTTCTTCCATAACAACAACCTCGCCCTTGGCCACGTATTTGCCGTTTACCAGCACATCAATCGGTTCTCCTGCCAAACGGTTCAGCTCGATGATCGTACCGGGTGTAAAATCAAGAATTTCCTTGATTGACTTACTGGTCCTTCCAAGCTCGACCGTAACCTCAAGCGGCACATCCATTAAGAGATCGATATTCTCCGGTTGTACAACATTTGCAGGCATAGGTGTGAAGGGGGCAAACTGTACGGGTTGAACATTGACATCCTGCATAGGCGGCATCATATACGGCATTGGTGCTGGCATACCCTGCGGCATTCCTTGGGGCATTCCCATATTGGGATATCCCATATTCCCATAAGGGTAGCCTTGTGGCTGCTGCATAGACGCAGCTTGCTGCATTGGCGCTGCCTGCTGCTGCATCTGCATTGGTGCTTGCTCCTGCGGTTTCTTAGGTGCAGCGTCGGCCGCAGGTCTGGTGGATACATCCGGCTCCATGGTGGTTGCCTGGATAAACTGACGATACAGATCTCTTGCAAAATCGAAGGGATATAACTGCATCAGTACGCTGTCTACCAGATTGCCGATCTCCATATGGAAGGATACACGTACGAAACTGCCTTTCAGGAACTCGGCAATATTCTCACCGCTCATATGCTCATCCAAGTCTACCACCTTTGAAGCAGGCGGACTGATATTGACCCTTTTCTCCAGCATGGAGGAAATGGAAGTTGCTGCCGAACCCATCATCTGGTTCATTGCCTCGCTGATGGCACTTAAGTGAAGCTCCGTTAATTCGCCCTCCGTGTTAGTACCATCACCACCCATCATAAGATCCGTGATAATCTTTACATCTTTTTCCTTCAGAATTAAAATATTATTACCGTCAAGACCGTCCTCATAGTAAATCTGTACAAAGACACAAGGTTTATCATAGCTATTCACAATGTCTCTCCAGGTGGCATATTCCACAACCGGAGTGGTAATATTTACTCTTTGATTCACCAGGGAAAACAGTGTTGTCGCTGCTGTTCCCATGCTGATGTTGGATATCTCTCCGATCGCATCCTTTTCTGCGTCGGTCAGCTTCTCCTGGGCTGTACTATCTGAGGTATCCGTACTCAGGCCGTTTAATAATGCGTTAATTTCTTCTTGAGAAAGCATACCATCCATCGTTGTCACTCCTCTCCTCTGATTATTGATGAAATTTTCACTGCATAGGAACCCGAGGAGGAACCCGGCAGTGCAGTGAATTTATTTAAGTTACCGACATAGACGGTTAATTCATCATCTACTTTTGAATTCAGTCGTATAATATCACCCTGCTGCATATTCATAAAGTCATTGACTGAAATTGTACTCTTTCCTAATACGGCCCGGATCGGTACCTTTGCTTTTGATATGGCAATCTCAATGATATCCTGATAGGATTTATCATCTGCCATTTGCATTGTCGAATACCAGTACTTAGTATTAAGTTTGTCTATTACCTGCTCCAAGCATACATAAGGAAGGCAGATATTCATCATTCCCTCAACATTGCCTATCCTTACATTCAGGGTTACCAGTGAAATCATTTCACTGGGGGAAATAATCTGTGCAAATTGGGAGTTTGTCTCAATTCGGAGTAACCGGGGCTGCAGCTGAATCACATTTGCCCATGGCTCCCGAAGTAAATTGGTACAAATATTGAAAATACGCTCGATGATCGTTAGCTCAATCTCCGAGAAATCCCGTACCTTGTCCAGAGGGTAGCCTCCTCCGCCCAGCATTCGGTCTACGATAGCATATCCGAGATTGCTGGCTAATTCAATGATGATATTACCCTCCAAAGGGGCAAAATCAACGATACCAAGCAGTACCGGATTGGAAAGTGCATTTGAAAATTCCGAATAGGTAACTGCCTCCGAGTTAACCACCTCAATTTGAACATTTTTCCGCATATAAGCCGGAAGGTTAGTGGACAGCAGTCTCGCATAGTGCTCGAAAATAATATTAATGGTACGCAGGTGTTCTTTCGAGAACTTGGAGGGCCTTGCAAAATCATAAATCTTGACTTGCTTCTCTGCCGTTTCCTTGTATTCATCCGCATCCAGCTCACCACTGCTTAAAGCTGCCAGCAGATTATCTATCTCGTTTTGGGATAGGACGTCGCCCATGTTCATTTCCTCCCTGATATACTAGTAACATAATAACACAAAATATCACGAAAATCATCATATTTTATCACGAATCAACGCGGATGAAAATGGTATTTTAGTGCTGTTATGATGTAACCATGCTGCCAAAGGATACATTGATAACGAAGTCCGATTGAAACAACTCTTGTATTCTTGTGATAACCTGTTCTTTAATTGCATCCTTATTTAAACTAATCTCATCCTTGGTGTACTTACCGAATTCATCCGATATGATCTCTTTGATCGCATTTTCGTTTTCTGCTATCTTACCGGATAAACGCTCATAATCCTCATTCTTACTATTCATGGAAAGTGACACATTCATCATTGCATAGTGATCTTTTCCGTCACTATCCTTCTTCAGATTGATGGTTAGCTTGTCCTCAATATTATAAGTGACAATATCCGCAATCTCAACCTTTCCGGCGCCTTTTCCTGGAGATTCCAATTCCAGGTCTATTATGGAAGCTACCTTTGCCATCAACTGATTGGTCTTATTGGCTGTCGGTACGACTGAAAAAACTATGACCCCCAATAAAATTGTGTTAATCAGCGTGACCGCCATGATTATGATTGTTAATATGTTTTTTTTCATACTATCCTCCCGGCATACTTTCTACTGTAACAATTATTTCTATTCGGAGGATATTCCTCCTAGCATTCATATACTAGATCAATACTCTTATCAGGAGGATATCCCTCCTCAAGTATTCCCTACTCCAATCAGAAAGATTAGCATCTAACCGCTGTAGGCATTGTATATTTTAATTTCTATTCTACGGTTCTTAGCCCGACCTTCTTCAGTATCATTACTAGCAATAGGCTCGTATTCGCCTCGTCCTGAATATTTCAGGTTTACAGGATCAAGCTCTGAATTCTTGATCAGATACTCTGCTGCATTCAGTGCTCTGGCCGAGGAGAGCCAATTATTATCCTGATAAAGATTACTTACCATAGGAACATTATCAGTATGTCCGGTTATTTCTATGGTATAACCCTCAAACTTCTTTAAAATCAGTCCAATTCTTGAGAGTATTGGCTTGGCAGCCAGCTTAATCTGTGCATCTCCGGAATCAAACAGGATAGACCCCTTCAGGGTAAACTCCACATATTGATATTTCTCATCAGTACTTAGCTCAACAAATTCACCCAATTTATACTCTGAAACCAGCTCGGATACCTCTTCATACATTTCTTTGGTAACCTCAATCCGTTCCTGCTGAACGCGCTCCAGGGCTTCCGACAGCTCTGCTTCATCTCCCTCATCAGAGGGATCATCCATGATTTCTTTATCCTGACCTGTTTTTTTACTTGCCTCCTCCAGATTCGTGTTAGATTCTCCCAGCTCATTCATCTCAGTAATTCCCGAGGAAACTAAGTCTCCTGTACCGATGGCAGGACCACCTTCACTGAAGATGCCGATAGAATCGGATAAGGATTTGGCGATCTTTTCAAATTTCTCAGCATCAACCGTTGACATTGCAAATAACAACACGAAGAAGCATAATAGTAAATTCATCAAATCTGCAAAGGTATTCAGCCATGGGGCATTACCGCCTCCGCCTGAATCTGCTCTTTTTTTTCTAGCCAACCAGCTCACCACCTTGCTCGTCCATGGAAACCCTATTTGCTGGTGACAAGAAGGATTTTAACTTCTCTTCAATAACTCTGGGGTTTTCACCTGCCTGGATAGAAAGAAGACCTTCCACCATAACTTCCTTAATCATGATTTCCTTGGCACTGTTTGCTTTTAACTTGGTAGAGATCGGAATACATATCCAGTTAGCAATCATGGAACCATAAAATGTAGTTACCAGGGCAACAGCCATATTGGGTCCGACAGTTGACACATCAGACATTTGCTTTAACATATTAATGAGACCGATCAGGGTACCAATCATACCCCAGGCAGGACCCATGGCCGCCAGGGAATCCCAAAAGGAAATCTTATCTGAATGTCTTGATTCAATATAATTCAGCTCAGTTTCTAAGATGCTGCGTACCAGCTCCGGATCCGTTCCGTCAACAATCAGCAGTACGCCTTTCTTCAGGAATTGATCATCAATATCGTTCGCCGCTTCTTCCAGTGCTAGCAAACCTTCTTTTCTGGCTACATTGGATAATCCAATAATGGTTCGAATTGTTTCTACTTCATTCGCAGGCATAGACTTTAGTGCGAGCCGGAAGCTTGATAGATTCTCAACAAAGCCCTTTAGTCCCGGTGACATGGTCAGGACGCACATTAAGCTTCCACCGATTGTAATAAACACCGAAGCCGGATCCCAAAAGTTTAACAGCACCTCCAGACCGGTCTGACCAACCAACATACCATATACCACTATGCCCGCACAAACTACTAATCCCAATATAGTTGCTAAATCCATGATAGCCACCTTCCTTTATGTATCTATTATAGATCTTCCGTGATCTATTTTGATCTATTCTACAAATCTCGACCATATATCTCTTTTTTATATAATATTACAAGATCTCTGATTTCCTGTCTACTTTCTTTCACGATTAATTTATTTCCAGTGGTGAGGGTAATCACAGTGTCCGGTGACTCCTCCACTTTCTCGATTAATTCCGCATTTATTATGACCTTTGTATTATTTAATCTGGTTACCTCTATCATGAAAACCTCCATCCTGATAATTGGAACAGCTACTATGGTAATAGAAAGGTGGCAGTTTTATACTGCCACCTATCATTACTGATATATGGCATCCCTATTCATACATCAGCCTTGCGTTATCTCTTCAGATTGATTAATTCTTCCAACAAGGTGTCAGATGTTGTTATAATTCTTGAATTTGCCTGGAAACCTCTCTGAGTTGTGATCATATCTGTAAACTGTTGGGAGAGGTCAACATTTGACATCTCAAGTACACCTGTTGATAAGCTTCCGCCTCCCTGCGTGGGGTCCTCACCGATACCATCAAACTCACCGGAGTTCTGGGTTGCAGCAAACATGCTGTTACCTACTGCTTCAAGACCTGCGGGATTAGCAAAGCTTGCTACAGCAATCTGTCCCAGTAATCGGCTGTCACCATTATCATATTTACCGTAAATCTTACCGGATGCATCAATGCTGACACCGGTGAGATTACCCACCTGTCTGCCGGCTCCTAAGCCCTGCAGACTACCCTTGGTAGCCTCAAGAGAAGAAGAACCGCTGGTGGAATACATTGTTATGCTTGAAAAATCAATATTAACATCAGTGAATGGATTCGGGTCTGTGGTATCACCATTCAGATCAAGTACTAAGCCTTTCATATCTTCTTCCTGATATCCGGTAAAGAGACCGGTAGCGGTGCTGAAGCTGATCGTAGGAGCGTCCATCTCTATGGTAAAGGTACCGTCCTGCTCATTGATCTCCCCTACATTGACAGTTTGTCCGCCGAAGGTAAAGCTGGTAAGACCGCTTGATATATATGTAACATTTTTAGTATCAGGGTCTTCTTGCTTTGTGACAAAGATGGACTGACCATCTTCATCCTTAATGTCCTTGACTGCTACAGTAAAGTTACCCTCTTCTTCACCCTTCTTGATTACCAGTTCTGCGGTATAGCTATGTCCCAGCTTATCATAGAAAGAAACATTTACCATCTTTCCTGTATCACTTGTCAGCTGGGTATCCTTACTGTCGATATTACCGGAGATATAAGCCTCAGTAGTTCCAACCGGCTCTGCGAACATATTCTCCGGTGCCATTATCCTCAGGGGTGATACTGCAGCTGCGACCGTTTTGGTCTCATCATTGGGATCCACCTGCCAGCCCATTACGGATGCACCATAGGATGTACACAGCGTACCGTTTGCATCAATATTGAAGGAACCGGACTTTGTGAAATAATTGGAACCGCCGCTGTTTACAATAAAGAAACTGTCCCCATCAATCATAACATCAAAGGGGTTGTCGGTTCTCTGGGAAGCACCTGACACCGTAATCGACGATGTAATGGATGCTACATTGGAACCGAGACCGATCTGCATGGCATTCCGTCCTGTTGCTCCTGTTTCTGCATTCGGGCCGGTAGCATGCTGTGTTGTCTGATAAAATACGTCGGAAAAAGTTACTGAGCTTGACTTAAATCCGATTGTGTTAACATTTGCTATATTATTACCGATTACATCCATTTTGGTCTGGTGTACCTTAAGACCGGAAACACCAGAAAACAATGATCTCATCATAGCTTTATGACCTCCAATTCTGCTTGATCATGGTATCCAATCTGTCATTCATGGATACGAAAGCCTCCCTAAGGTCCGGCTTTTTACATGATTACTGCTCCATCAATATTTGTGAATATTCTGTCCTCTCCCTCATTGACTGCGGTGATTACCGTATTGTTCTTAACACTTACGATAAAGGCCAGATTATCAACCATTACCAGGGATTCAGTCATCCCCTTCTCACTCGCTTTCCTTGCACCGTTTTCCAGACGTTCCAGCTGATCATCGGTTAAATCGATATTTCTGCTGGCCAAACGTTCATTGGCATGTTTTGAAAACTTAAGCTCCGGTAACTCCCCTGTACCCTGTTTGCTTTTTAATATCTCGTCAAAGGGTGCGCCCTGATACAACTTACCGCTTCCTGCTGCTTTCTTCGCAGCATTCAGCTGTTGGGTCATCTGCTCAATGGAAGGAAATTGATTTACCGGTATATTCATAAGGCTCATCTTCCTTTCAAATGATTATTGTGCTTATTCCTGTCCCTCGGAACCATCCCCGACTGCTTCAGAATACTTTGCTTCCTCAGTTACTGTTTCATCTGTTACTGTTTCTTCTGTTTCAGTCTCTTCTGCTTCCGGTAACTCTGTAACCTTTGAGTTTGTTACCTGAAGGATCAGTTTATCCTTTACTGTCGTATACTTTGAATCATTAAATGCCACCGTAAGCTTATAGGTGCCGTTAGGGAATTCTGCAAAGGCTGCTTTATCAATAGTCACCTTATTACCGTTTAGCTTTACATAATCCGAATTAATGAAATAATTTCCCAGACCTACTGCTACTTCATCTGCAATGGTATCACCGGAACCAAGATTTACGGTAAAGCTGAAATCCTTTGGATTATCGGCATCATACTTCAACTCAGTTGCTTCCATACTGGGACGGTTAAGCTTATCGATATAATCATCGCTGTATACAGTATCCAGCTGATCAAAGGAATACAGCTTACCACCGATGGATAACTGGATCTTACTGCCCTGTGTCAGGACTGAATCAACCTTGCCTGTAATGTAGCTGGTACCGCTTGAATCACTGGTCGCCTTTACATCTACTGTCTTGCCCACTAAACTAAAGGCCTGGCTGCTGCTTGCTGCTTTTCCAAGGTTCTGAAGCTGCTCCAGCTGTGAAAAGGTTGCAAGCTGTGCTATATACTCAGTATCCGTATTCGGATTAAGCGGGTCCTGATATTTCATCTGTGTAACAAGTAGCTGTAAAAAGGCATCTTTTCCAAGTTCATTATTGCTTGCCTTGCTGGTGCTGCTTGTCGTATTGGTCTCTACTGTTTTACCGTTATTGATGGGTAGTACCAAATCACTCATGGCCTATCTCCTTTCTTTTATGCTTACTTAAGCTGTGTAATCAATCAGGGTTCCCACTGCATCAGTTCTCTCTAAGACCTCTGTTGCGGCTTCCTCATTCCCTTCTGACATATCCAGTGCCTCTTCCAGGCTTATCTTGCCGCGGTTATTATTCTGACTGGTCTCCTGTTCCTGTTGAGCCTCTTCCTGATTGTATTGCGGGAAGGCATTGGCCATTACGGTAACCTCGATTTCTTCCACTTTCATTCCCTGTTCATTCAGGGCATCCCGCAGGATATGCAGCTGGCTTTCGATGGCTTCCTTAGCAAGCTCATTTTCTACCACAAACTGAGCTGTCATGATACCGCTCTTTGATGCAACGGTTAAGTTTACTCTGCCAAGATGCTCGGGATTAAGCTGCAGCTCCATGGAAGACTGATCCGGCTGTACCTTCACCTTAATATGTTCGATGATCTGATTAGCAATATTTCTAAGTTCCGTAATTCGAACCAGGTCACCATTTGCTTCTGTCTGTAAGTTGACATTGCTATGTGCTGTCAGGTTATTCAGGAAGGCTTCAAATTGCTCAGATGCTTTTGCAGCCTGCTGTTCCTGCCTGTCAGCCTCACTCCGAGCATCGGTAAGGCTTGCTGCATTTGTTGATATGTTCTCTTCCTGTGCTGTCAGGGTAACCGATTGATCATTCTGGCCACTCTGATCACCCACATTTCCTGAGGCCTTATTCTCCTCTTTCTCTGTCGCTATGGCTTGTTCGCTGCTTAGCTCAGTAACCTGCCCCTTACTATCGCTTCCTTCCTGAGCCAACAGGACTTGCTCTGCTCCACTATCCTCCAAAGCTTTGATCCTGTCTAAAAGCTCTTGCAGTTGCTCTGGTGAAAGTGTCAAACCGGAAGCTGCTTTGATGTCCTCAATGGTCTTTAGCAGCCCATTCATCTGATTTGCCAGAGTTTCATCTGTCAGAACTGCCATAATGCTTGTCTGTCCGCTTTCAGCCAGTATCAGCTGCTGCAAATTCTGTGTTAGCAGCAAATCCTCCGGGGTCATTCCCTGGGACGCAAGAAGCTGATTTAATTCTTCCTCCGAGAGCTTTAATGCACTTTTTACAGCATCAAGTACCTGCTGAAGTGTTCCGGCGATCTGGGCCATAAGCTCGGTGTCGCTCACTTTATCCGTCTTATCCTTTGCATTCGTCGGCTTTTCTTCTGGCTGTTGTGCCTTGACAGTTTGCTCTGAAGCCGGCAGCTTCTCTGACTTTGCAGCCTTGGCAGCCTCGTCGGCATCGTCTGCCTTTGCGGTCAATTCCCTGTCCTTATTTTGACGGTCCAAGTCCTTGTTAAGTTTGGCTTGTGCAGCACTGCGTTTACTCACTGATACGCCTTCGCTATTATTGTGGCTGCTTTGCACGCCAATCAACTGCTCAAAGCTTTTATCGCTTGTTCTGTCTTTTGAAGTAAGACTTAGAGCTGCACCATCAAATAAACCGGCTGTTCTGCTTCCTACGCTTTGTGTCATCATAGGCATTTCCTCCTTTCCTAGGTATTTATCATCCTGTACTGCAGGATATCTATTACAACAGGAATAATTCCTGATTGTAACCACAATTTGGGTTACTGTGCCAGTTTTTCTTCATCCATATCAAGCATTTTCTTTGTAATCTTGGCTGCGACTACACTATCCATCTCAGCCAGGATTTTGGCACTGTCTGAGGCTCTCATACTAAGCAGAATCTCTGCTACAGCTCCCACGTCAGCTGTCATGGTCTCTAAAATCTGGGCAGCAGCCTTGGGCTCCATCTTTCTGTAAATTTCCGCTTTTTCCTTGATTGCATCGGAATACTCAAGCTGCTCAATTACCTGACGATATATTTCTTCCGCAGTACTGGGATTGATCTCCTCGTAATAGTTCTTATACTCTTCAATGCCGGGTGCATTCTCATTAAACACGACGTTTTTATCGAATTCCTTTACTCTCTCTTCAAAAGCCAGCTGCTTCTCCTCAAATACCTTCAGGCGATCAATTTCCGCTTGTAACTGGGCGATATCCGGGTTATCATTGCTGCTTGCCTGCTGCATCTCCTCAATGGTACGTTCCAGCTGTTTGATTTTTGCGATTGCTTCTGTCAGGGATTTATATTCATAATCATTTTCGTCCCCAATCTGTGTCTCCGGTACTTCAGGTAATATCCTGTTGATAAGCGGCACATCCTTCAGAACCGGTCTAAGAACACCTGATCCAAAGCCTCCCACATCTAATTTAATTAATAATCCAAAAATAGCGAGCCATATGATAACGATCAACAATGCAATCAGTATGGTAAGTATTTTACTCCCCTCTTTGCCGCTATTATCTCTGGCTGTATCCTTTTTCGCCATTCCTAATCCTCCTTATCGAACGCCGGAATACTGTAGCGGTAACTGTTAAGCTCATCGACTTCCTTGCGTTCTTCGGCTTCAAATTCCAGCATATATGCTTCAAATGCCTTTTCTTTCAACCGTTCCTGAGTTTTTCTTTCTATTATTGCGTCATTTAACCTGATTCGTGCAAGCTCAAGCCTATGGGCGGCATTTCTCACAACTGTCATTTGCTGCCTGATACTTTGCTTCATCACTTCTATTGCCTGTTCGCACTGCCTGATTTGTAAAATATCAAGTTTTGCGGATCGAAGTCTGCGAAGCTCTTCTTCATAGGATGCCTTCCGTCCTTTCAGCTGCTCCAGCTTCTCCTCTTCCTTGGTCAGACGAAGTCTTGCGACACCGTATGCGATCTTTGCCTGATCCTCAAGCTTCAACTTTATTTGAAATAGATTTTCCATCGGATAAATGAATTTTTTCATTATTCTTTAAAAATCTCCATTAGCATTCTGATTTCATCCTCAAACTCGGTCTTTGTATCCACTTCCTGCTGCAGGAAGCCATTCACTTCTTTAATCTTGGCAATTGCATAATCAATGTCAGGATTAGAACCGCTCTTATAGGCTCCGATATTGATCAGGTCCTCTGCATCCCGGTAGGTTGCAAGGACATTCTTCAGCTTACCGGCTGCCGCTTTATGCTCTCGTGTTACGATGGAGCTCATACAACGGGAAATACTCTGCAAAATATCAATGGCCGGATAATGATTTTTATGGGCCATCTTTCTAGACAACATGATATGTCCATCTAAGATACTTCTGGCAGTATCAGTAATGGGTTCGTTAAAATCATCACCGTCTACCAACACCGTATACAGACCTGTGATCGATCCTTGGTCAGAATTACCGGCTCGCTCTAAAAGCCTTGGCATCTCCGAATATACGCTGGGTGGATATCCTCTGGACACCGGTGGTTCACCGGAGGCTAATCCGATCTCTCTTTGTGCCATGGAAAAACGGGTCAGGGAGTCCATCATGAGCAATACATCCTTCCCCTGATCTCGGAAATATTCCGCGATGGCCGTTGCTGTTTGAGCAGCCTTCTTACGGACCAGTGCAGGCTTATCTGAGGTTGCAACCACGACTACGGAGCGTTTTAAGCCTTCTTCTCCCAGGTCTCGTTCAATGAACTCGCGAACCTCTCTGCCTCGCTCTCCGATCAGGGCAATTACATTAATATCCGCTCTGGTATTTCTTGCAAACATACCCATCAGGGTACTCTTCCCTACACCGCTGCCGGCAAAGATACCAATTCTCTGTCCCTTACCGATAGTG
>JAJUHH010000036.1 GCA_029267975.1 Clostridiales bacterium | reverse complement strand
GATGGTTAAATCTTAACATCTGTTCACATTATTGTCAATATATTTTGTAAAATTGTTCTTTTTTTATTGTTTTTCACAATTTTATATTAATAATTAAAGCTTATAAGGCTTTTATTTATTGAAAATATACAAATATTGCAAGAAATCAGCTCTCGATATTCACTCTTATGTTTAGTTATTTTTTGTGTTTATACCGCTATTATTCATAAATAAGACCATCGCCAGCCAATTATGTTCACTTTATTTTACTATTTGTTCACCTTTGTTAAATTTCTATTGAAAATATTACTGGCAATGTTATAATTAAGACAGCAAAAAAATTCGAGATAGAAATGAGGCATCCTATGAAGTCAATTCGTATTCCAATCCCTGCAGTAGACTTTCACCCTCCCATATACCATTGTCTTAGGGCAAGCAAACCCTTTCATCTGGATGGCAGGCTTGATAAGCCCTTTTGGGAGGACGCCCCCTTCACCGACGCATTTGTAGATATTGAAGGAGAACATATGCCAAGTCCGCGCTTTCTTACCAGGGCCAAGATGCTTTGGGACGATGAGAACTTATATATTGGGGCTCAGTTAGATGGTGATGAGATATGGGGCCATGTCAGCAAACGGGATGATGTCATCTTTCAGGATAATGATTTCGAGATCTTTATTGATCCGGATTCCGATACCCAGCAATATTATGAATTTGAAATGAATGTGTTAAATACCGTATGGGACCTCTTTCTGCCAACCGCATACAGGGATGGGGGCAGCGCCATAAACGGTTATGATATACAAGGACTGCGCACAGCAGTATCTGTTGACGGAAAGCCCAATGAACCCTTTGCAGCCAATCGGAGCTGGTCTGTGGAGCTAGTCATTCCTTTTGCAGCTATCACAGAAGCTCTCCCCGAAAAACGTGCTCCCAGAGAAGGGGAATACTACCGGATCAACTTCTCCCGTGTACAATGGAAGACAGATATCAAGGATGGCCAATATGTGAAGCGGACTGACCCAACTACAGGGTTAACCTTACCGGAAGACAACTGGGTGTGGTCGCCAACAGGTGTGATTAATATTCACTATCCTGAATTGTGGGCTTTTGTATTCTTTACCTTAGGCAGCCAGGAAACCAAAGCTTATAGCATTCCGGAAGATGAATACCGCAAATGGGAACTAAGAAAGCTTTATTATGCCCAGCATATTTATTATGATCAAAAGGGGCATTACAGCAATCATTTGGAGGAGCTTGCAAAAATCCTGGAGGAATATGCCCCAGGGGACAGCAATCGTATGGTAAAGCCGCTGCCTTACCTTATTGAGATCACCTCCCACACCTTTGAGATCTCCTGCCCGGCCTCTGATGAGAATAAAGATATTGTGATTTATTCCAACGGAAAGGTTGAAGTAAAGTAAACAAGAAAATAAACAGATTTGCAAAATGTTCATTATGTTCATTTTGCATTTGAAAATACAAGTTTGAACTGATATAATAACAGAAAAGTCAGATAATCCTACAATAAACTACAGCACCCTGGTGTGCAGATTGGTGTGATCATGAAAAAGACTACTCATCAACAAATTGCAAATTCTCTTGGTATATCCCGTACTACGGTATGGAAGGTATTCAGCGGCCAGGAAGGTGTTTCTGAGGATCTCAGGAACAGAATCATCGCTAAGGCCCAGGAATTGAACTATAAGTTGCCGGAAAATCTGAACCCTTCCCAGGCACTCGTATCCGAGTCTCCGGTCAACATTGCCCTTGCCGTTTGCCGGCCTGAGACCTCGATCTTCTGGATGACCATCATTCACCAGATAGCGAAGGAGCTTGCTCACCACAATGTTAATCTGGTCTATACCTATCTGCCTTCTTACATTAACGGTAATTATACACTTCCCGCCTCACTCACCAATGGCAGCACACATGGCATGATTATTATGAATGTTTACAATGAGCAGCTGCTTCGTTTGCTTGCAGCCTGTCCGGTGCCCAAGGTATTTTTAGATACTGCTACTTCCGTTCCTGCTTCCGAGCTGAATGGCGACCTGATCCTGACAGAAAGCTATGATAGTGTCTCCAAGATAACAGAACATCTGATTCAGAGCGGGCGAAAATCCTTTGGCTTTATCGGTGATATCAAATATGCCAAAACAAATCATGAGCGCTATGAAGGTTTTTCCAGAACCCTGCTTCAGCACGGCCTTCCCCTTTATCCTGAATTGAGCCTGACAAGCCCGATCGGTATGGATACCTACAAGGAAGAGATTGAGGCCTTCCTGGATACCCTTCCCCGTATGCCGGATGCTTTTGTCTGTGCCAGCGACTATGTAGGCTGTATCCTGATGCAATTATTATCCAAGCGGGGAATTCGAATTCCTGAGGATGTTGCCATCTCCGGTTTTGATGCCAACACTGAGAATCCCCTTGCGGAGAATCTGACCACGGTGCAGGTATTCAATCAGAATATCGGCTTTCGCCTGGCTCTGCAGATTCTCTACCGTATCAAATATCAAGATGTTCCCTATGAAATCATCTATATAACCACCAAGGTAATCTTCCGAAGTTCGACCGGGGATTAAGGCTGCTGCAACATGTAAAGCATTAAGAAGGAAGGGGCAAGCTGCATCCCATCATGCACTGTTTGCCCCTTCCTTTATGTTACAACAGCCTCTTGGTCTGGCTCTCCGCAAAATATGTATCCAGCTTATTTTGCTCATATCCATTTTGATCTACTTATGATTACAGGGTCACATAGCATTATAACGCTTCAAGAACCTGTCTTGCCTGTCGAACCTCTTCTTCCATGGTACGGTATAGCACATATTCGCTCAGGGAAGGCAGTCCCATATTCACATCCTCTTTTCGAAAACGCATAGCACTATCAAGGGCTGCTTTCCCGGACATATGATATGCTTTGATTCCGCTGGCCTGATACACAGCCGGTATCACCTGGGCCTTAATACCGCTCCCTGCCTGTATGCAGATCCGCCCTTTGCTCTCTTCCATCAGGCCTGTCAAAAGAGAAAGCCCGTCTGTACATACATTCTTCTGCCCTGAGGTCAGAATCGTATCCATCCCAAGACTGATAGCTGCTTCCATCGCCTCATATGGGTCAATGCTCATATCAAAGGCCCGGTGCAGTGTGACCGACATTCCTCCGGCCTCTTCTATCAGTCCGGCCATGGCTTTCTGATCAAGTGTACCATCGGGTCTTAGAATTCCAATCACAATTCCATCTGCCCCCAGCTCCCGGAACATCTTAACTTCTTCCCTCATCACGGAATACTCATATTCGCTATAACAAAAATCCCCGAAGCGCGGACGAATAAGTATATGAAGCCGGATCTCACTATGCTTTCTGATCTCCTCAAACAGCTTGGGACTGGGTGTCGTTCCTCCAATTACAAGATTGGAGCATAGTTCAATTCTTGTAGCTCCGCCACGCTCACCTGCCAGAACGGATTCTACGGAATCCGCACATACCTCCAGTATAAAATCCTTCATTTTGCCATCCCCATGCATCTATTCATTCTTTGATCGGGAGCCTTCCTCCCAATCTTTCCAAATATTATTGTACCCCTATTTATTCTATAAGGCAATGCAGGATTGCTTGTCACAATCAGAGCTTTTTGACTGTAATCATATGATATAATTCCTTATCCTCCTTGAGCATACGCTCTTTCAGGGCTGTAATAATGCGATTCGCTTCTGTCATAAAGGTATCAAGATTACTGCTGATCTTACTCGCGACATTAAAATTATTCTTAAAATTGATATATTCCTCCGCCAGGTGACCCATTTCCTGTATATACAGATCCGCCAGCTTTCTTATCTCCTCATCTGAAGCGTTTAGGAGGGAGGGATACATGAATTTATCCTCCTCCAGAAGATGTATCCTAAGCTGTCCTGCCAATCTGCTGATATGTAAGGCTGCTTCTGAAGGATTCAGCGCTTCCTTTCCCTTCTTTAGTTCTGCCTCAATCAGGGCAATCTCTGTTTTAATAGTATCATGCTGCCGGTTAAGATTGATTATATTTATCATAAGTACCTCCTATTTTGCCTGTGCAAAGCTTTGCCGATTCATTTTTGTCTCATATTTATTATATTCCTGCACAGAATAAGAGCTTTGATTCAAATCACGATTTCAATCATTCTATTCTACGAGCAGCATCAATCTCCTTAAAATCACTCTGCTTACCACAAAGAAGAGGTAATTTTACGACTCCCATGAATGCCATCAGTCATCTGCCAGGACATGCCTATCACTTGATTAATATTTGAACAAGTGATATACTAAAGTTTAATGAATCAAATTTAGTATATAAGGTTAGTTACTAACTAGTTGTATTAATACAAAAAGTAAATAATGGAGAAAGACATGAGACAGAAAAAGCCAGATAAAAGAAAAGTGCAGGGCGCCGAAACAAAAAAGAAGCTTCTTGAAATTGCCAAGAGGCTGTTTGAGGAGTATAGTTTTGCCGACGTAAGTATAGAGGATATTACAGATGAGGCCGGTATTACAAAGGGTGCCTTTTATGTGCATTATGAATCGAAGGACGCGTTGATCGCCATAGTAATTGCAGATTACGCAACCCGTGCCGATGCAGAATATAGAGCTTTTGTAAAATCGCTTCCAGAGGATATGCCTGTATCAGAGATGATCCTTGCACTGGCAGATAAAATCTCTGATGTTCTCTCCTCCACCATCGGTTTAGAAAATATGAAAAAGGTTTACCAGATGCTGTTATTAGGAACGGCAGATACCGATTCAGTGAAGGGGTATGGAAGAGAGCTTTACTTGCTTTTCCGTGACATTTTAGACAAGGGTATCCGCAAGGGAGAGTTAAAATCCTCTCTCACTTTAGATGAACTTTCCAGGCATTTTGTACTGGCATTACGCGGTTTGACCTATGAGTGGTGTATCCGTTATCCTGACTTTGACCTGAAGGAGCAAACCCTGGCTCATTGCCGCCTGCTGTTGGAAGGAATTGTGAATAAGCCCCTTTAAAATTGCATAACAGAGGAAAGCAACCTACTGTGAGCCGGCTCCCAAATTAAACTTTTGGAAGTCGGCTCACAGCATGTTGCTATTTTCTTTTATAGCTTATATGTTTATACCCCTCTAGGATAGATAAATGCAGTTACTTCGTCTTTCTTAAGCCTGCCTTCCGCCCTCACCTGCTCTTCTTAAACCACTGCAATCATGTGACTGTCAGCGGAATCCGCCTGCAGAACAGCCCACATCCTCCCCCAGGGCTGGCATGACTGGGGCAAAGCCCATGCACATGATACTGTTTTCTTCGCAGAATACAACAATAGCGGGGAAGGGGCTAACACGGATCAGAGAGTCCCCTGGGCCAAGGTATTAAGCCCTGAAGAAGCCATGAATTACAGTAGAGATAAGGTACTTGGTGTCTGGTGAGGCTGCCTGCATCCAAGCAAGTTGGATGCAGGCTTCCACAAACACAAAAATCAGCTTCTTTATCGCTGGTAACGATAGATCCTAACCGGACCCATGAGGCCGGAAATAAGGTCTTCGCTTTCCCGGTAAATATTATCATCATTCCAGTAGCGGTTCCAGCCTAGTGCCATTCCTTCATCCACAAGCAGATACTGACGCTCCGCTGCTGCAGAATTGGCTACGATGATAGCAACCTCATTTTCTCCTGTTGTCACATAGTCAGTGATATCAAGCTCATAAGGCTCCCAGGGCCTTACTCCTGCCAGGCTGCCATTAATCCATATTTCAGCATATTGAGCCACATGACCAAGGGATAGCACATATCGATACTTTCTCATTTCTTCCTGGTCATGTATTTTCCGATTTTTATGATCACTCACAAGATAAAAGGTATTCTTATACATTACTCTTCCTGAGAGCCATGGCAGACCAAGTTTACTCCATTCTCCAAACCCTCCGGCAAATGGTTTCACAAGTATATCTACCGGTGCTTTCAGTCCCTGCGAGCCGTCTGATACCTTAACATGTATTTGTAAGGTTCTGATATTATTCGCAGGCATCAAATTACAATAGCTCAAGTGCTTATCAGTTTTTTCTTCCCAAATAATTTCATTTCCATCGAGGGTATAAGTTGCTTCACCCTCTACCTCCGGTTTCATAATGCGTGCCGTTCCACAAGGTAAAGCAATTGTATAGTGTACATTGATCGGATATTCTATTGTCTTGCCAAATAAGGGAAGATCGTTCCAGGGATGTAAGGGAAGCTTGCCGCGTTCCCAGGCATATAGCCATTCATTCTTATTTGCAGGTGAAATATATTTTGATGAATCATGCACTACTGCGTGATTTTCATAATCCATTTCAGGCAACATCCAGTCAATCCTTTCCTCTTCACATACGATCCATGAGGAATCAGAGATCAGCGGTATCCGACTGTTTTCACACTTGATTTCTCCCTCAAGTAATAATGAGATCAAACGGTCCTTAGGAAGTGTTTCCGCTTCTGCGATATTCGAACCCATAAATGGATGATCATTATGTACATGAATTGCGATCAGATTATCACCTTTTGCAAGGAAGTCTCCAAGCTCTACCACAATAGCTTCGCTATCGCTGACATACCTTGAGACCTTAGTTCCATTGATATATAAGGTAAATTCATTGACCGCAGCTATGCAAACCGATGCTTTCTCAGGCTTTGATGGCAACGATATCCACTTCCTGAAATACAGGTCCTTACACATCATGGCATCTGACCAATGATGGCGTCGGGTGATCCATGATGCGCTCCAAAGGCTCAAATGTCGCGAGCAAGCTCCTTTTTCCCAAGATGTATTGCATATTCTGATCAAAGAGCTCTCTTTATGGAGTTCTGATGAAAATAAAGCGATGGGAATAGATAGTCTGCTCTCCCCCGCGTTCGCATCCCACTTTTCATCATAGGTCTTATCCAAAGGAAGTATATTCCATCTTCCGGTAATGGTCTGATATCCATGGATCTGGGGCTTGCTGTTTTTCTTTCTATCCGGCAGCTGCTCTCCCAAATCACGTACTTCAAGTCCACTATCTTCCGTGTGTTCGAACATGATATATACAGCTTCATCTGCTTTTAATGACAGATTGATGATTGTATACTCACCACTTACCACAGAGTCTATGGCTTCTCCGCTTCCGAGCTCCGGATACCATATGCTCACCCTTCCTTTGCAGCGAAAAGCGATTTCTATCTCTTTCGGTCTATCATCACTATTCGTAACAAAATACAGGTCTTTATTGTCGATTACCCGGTGATTTGAATAAATCTCATTGTAATCTCCCTGGATGATTTTAATATCAGGTGCTTGAGTATCCAAATATCTGTCATAGATATCCTCCGGATTTATGTTCGAACTATTTTCCTTCCATTGATAGTAGAAAATATGTCCGCCATTCATTTCAAAGGAATTTAGTTTCTCCTTTAATTCATCACTCATAATTGCATCTTCATTGATGAATATATTTTTTAGTTTTCTTCCTCCGCTTACCAGGCATCCTCCCTCTATCTTTGATGCAAGTATGCTATCTTCATCAATGAAATCGATATCTGCCTGATTTTTCACCATGGTTTGGAGTACTCTATGGAAGGAATCCTCAATTGCCTTATTAACACTATTTTGCTTTCCGCTCATCATATTAGACTGCATATCTGCAATTGGATAAAACAGGGCATTTTCCACAACCGGTGTTCCCATTGAGTTTACAAAGCTCAATCTGCGTATTTCATCTGCAAATATTTTAAAATATTTCCAGTATGGATTCTGATAAAAAAAGCTTGCCGGCCAATCAGCCTGTGATCCCTGATGATCGCATTCATAATAAAAACCATGCAGGCAGAAGAAGTTAATTCCCATTGCTGCTAAAGTATGTATTCCCCTTCGATACTCCTGAAGGCTGCATCCCCAGCCGGCGCCCCCCAAGGCTTCTGACAATGCTCGTTTTTTGCCATATGCTCTGGCTACAGATACAGAATATTTTGGTTCGTGTATGGAGATTTTTCTTGGCAGGCTATAACGATAGTCATGACAGTCAGCACCAGGAATTTGCATATGACGCGTGGTTTTAAAATAATCACCCTGACGTCTGGGATGAGAAGACAGATCCTCTTCGGTATGGCCTGTCAGCATTAAATTATTTGCTTCGCACCAGTCAGATATCTGCTTAAAAAATGCTTTTTCATACATACTGGCAACAACTTTATAAAAATCCATACGCAAGCGTTTTCCTGCCTCGTTATCCTCCAGCAGCAGGGGCAGCTTTTCCACAATACCATAACCGCACTGCCGGTTAAAAACTTGTGGAAGCTCCCCGGTCCACGGATATTCCTGTGATGCCATATAGATTTCATCAAAGAATACACCGGGTATTGTTTTACCAAATTCTGCGCCAAATCTTTCTTTATATTCTTCATGCGTTACGTCGATAAATTCCCGGATGGTTTTCTCATTTAAGTAATCTACCGCTTTGGAAAAGGTCTGTATAAAGCATATAACTATCTCATCCTGTTGCTCTATTGCTTTATTTAATACTGTTTCATTGACCTCTTCCATAGAAGTAAACATGATATACTCTGATCTATCGCTGGTATTTACTTTAAAATAAATACCAAGCAATTTTAGATTCTCATCCTCCTCAATCTCCCTGCAGAGCATCGCAGGACGATCAATTGTTATCTTTTTAAAGCGCAGTCCCTTTGCCATATTTTCAGGTTTTCCGTTCAGGATGCGGGAGGGGCTTTGATAACCATACTCAAAGGTAGAGCCGGCAGTTCCACTGGGCCAGGCATACTCGTCATATAGCCAGGTTGAAAAGCCTAATTCCTTGCCCTTCTCTACGCTTACCTTAACCGCATCCCACCATTCTTTTTCAAGGTAGGGTGTCTTAAGATATGCCCTAGCATGCATGAATGCACCATAGACCCCTTTGTCATTCATTTCAGTGATCTGTTCTTCCAATTTTTCTTTCTCTAATGTTCCATTCCAAAACCAAAAAGCAGTTGTACTATACTCCTTTGGCGGATTATTAAATTCCTTTGAGAAATTCATTATTCCTATCCTTTCTTCAATCGCTGGCAATAAAAATATTTATTTAATGAGAAAAGCCTCATCAAAGGGTACCTGATGAGGCTTTTTCTTATTACTTATTACTTAAGTCCATAATAAATAGTTAAATCTTCAATATACTTCTGAAGTCCCATATCGTTTAAGGTATCCAAATATTGCTGCCAAGCGGCATCGTCGTTAATATCGAGCGCACCCATGATGAACTGCGTATCTGTTGTTTTGATATATTCATTTATCAATGAGGATAAATCGCTGATTTCCTGAGCAAGATTGGTATCGTCACACCAAACGATATCAGGAATATTATGATTTACATAGTATGGCTCATAGGTCTTTGCTGCTTTTAACAATACCCATGTATTATCTGTTTCCATAGCCTCTTCTGACATAGTTGTGGAATAACGATAATACTCTGTATCCAGTCTGGGATGGGAACCGGTATTCCAGAAGGTGTCTAAGGTATTCATCAGACGTTTGATGGATTTATCACTTCCATAATAACTAGGCTCATCAACCCATTCATAGCTCTCGCCTTCTACACCCCACTGTGTTAATATGGTTCCTTCTTCTCCAACCATATAATCCAGGAATTTAAATGCAACGTCAGGATTCTCACAGCTTGTTGTGATTGCTCCGTTTAGATTGAAGTTTCCGCCAAAACGTGCGGCTGTCTGCTGATAGTTACCTTTTAAAGGTGCAAGAGCTTCATAAGTAAACCAGCTCATAACAGTTGTATCTATTTCAGCTCCGTTATACCAAGCCGGGAAGGTACCGATTAAGGCCTCTTCACCTGTTCTATTCAACAGTGCTTTAAAGGTTGTCTGATCCTGAACATAGGTCTCTTCAGCAATCAGACCTTCTTTATACAGATCAGCGATGTATTTTAATCCTTCTCTCCATCCATCAGTGATTGCGCTGAAATGAACTTGCTTATCATCTGTAATGTAATAATATTTGTCTGTATAAAGCTCAAAAGGATTCATTAAGAAGCAGATCGGATCTGTCTTACGTCCGTTATAATATCCCATTAAAGGTATTTCATCACTAGGATCGCCATTACCGTTTGCATCCTTATCACGAATATCAATTAAGTATTGCTTGAATTCTTCAGGAGTTGTGGGAGGTGCACTCCAGCCAAGGTTCTCCAGCCATTCTGCACGATACCACATTTTATATTCGGAAGCTTTATGTACGCCAGTATCATTATAGAAGAAGGTATAAATGTTACCGTCATTCGCTGTTACCATTGGCTTCCATGCGGGGTATTCTTCTAAAATAGAAGCATAATTAGACCCGGCATTAATATAATCATTTAAGGGGATAAGTACTCCATTCTCAACGCATGTGTTAATCTGATCAGGTGAAAACCACATAGTCAGGTAAATGTCAGGATAAGCACCACTTGCGATTGATAAGTTAAATTGTGTTGTAGTATCTTCCGCTGATGAGAAGGTCTCAAATTCCAAATTCACATTAAGTCTCTTCTCAAGTTCCCTGGTCATTAAATTGGTTTCCAGATCAATGCCATCAAACTCTTTCATCCAGACTTTTAACGTAACCGGTTCGCCTGATGCTTCCTCTGCATTACTTGAAGATTCTGGTGCTACTGTAGTGTTAGCAGAATCTGAAGTGCTGCTGGTGTTGCTGTTATTCGCTTTACTACAGCCGCAGATTAACATACTAAATACTACAAGCAACGCTGTAACACGTAAAAATTGCTTTTTCATATTAATCTCCTTTTCCTCCATAGATATTTTTTTATGTTAAGAACATGTTCATAACCAACTTAAAAATTTAAACTATAATTAACCTTTTACAGCTCCAACCATAATACCTTTTACAAAAAACTTCTGAACGAAGGGATATATTATCATTACCGGCAAAGAGGATACAACGATGACCGCATATTTCATAACATTCTGTCGTTCCGATAATTTTAATATTTGCTCCACATCCAACTGAGCAAGGTCAGTCGAATTCAACACAAGAATTTCTCTTAATATCAGCGCCAAAGGATATAAGGATCTTTTACCGGACAAATAGATCATTGCATCAAAATAAGAGTTCCAATATCCAACAGCATAGAACAAACCAGTCACGGCCAAAATAGGACCGGATAAAGGTAATAAAATGGAGAACAGATACCTGATATTGCCGCAGCCGTCCACCTGAGCTGACTCACGTAAATCAGCGGGGATGGAATTCATAAAATAGGTTCTTGTAACGATCATATTATAAACGCTCATGGCTCCCGGAAGGAGAACAGCCCATCTTGTATTGATCAAGCCAAGATTTCTGATATTCAGATAGCTTGGGATAAGGCCTCCTGAGAAGTACATTGTGATCATACACAGGGTCATAATAAAGCCTCTGCCTTTAAAATCCGGTCTGGACAAGGGATAAGCACAACAAACAGTTACTGCTAAGGAAATCGCTGTACCTAATACCATGTAAAAGATGGAATTGAGATAGCCAACCCATATATCTTTATATTGAAATACTGCCTTATATCCTTCTAAGGATATCTTTTTCGGGATCAGTGTTAGACTCAAAGACTGCGGTCCCGAGGAAAACGATGCGGCGATTACATAAAGTAAGGGATACAGTATTATGATCAATAATGTTGTGAGTATTGTATAGTCAACGATAAGAAATATCTTATCATCCAAGCCATATTTTACTTTGTTTTTTTTCTTGTACTTATTCATGTTTACTCTCTCCTAAAATAATGAACTTCCGCTTAATTTATCCGTCGATTTATTTACAATAAGCAGGACAATTACATTAATAATTGAAACGAACAAGCCGATTGCTGCGGAATAAGAATACTGTGGCAAGGATGAGGCAATACCTTGTTTATACACATATGTACTGATTATTTCAGATCGACTGATATTCAAACTATTTTGCATTAAGTATATTTTTTCATATCCTACTGACAAAATAGAACCGCATTGTAAAATAAGCATAATGGCTATCGTGGGCATAATTGTTGGAATATCGATATGCCAGATACACTTCAGAATGTTTGCTCCATCCATGATGGCGGCCTCATGAAGTTCGCTTGGAACTCCTGACAGGGCAGCAATATAGATAACGGAACTGTAACCAATAGACTGCCACACACCAGACCACACATAAATAGATCTGAAATAGCTTGCGTTTGCCATGAAATTCTGTGCTTCTCCGCCAAATACTTTCACAATTGCATTAATCAAACCACTTCTGGCATCCAAAAACTGTAGTATAATACCTACCATAACAACCGTTGATAAAAAATAAGGGGCGTAGGTTACCATTTGAACAGTCTTTTTAAACTTTTCAGCCTTTATGTAATTTAACAATAATGCCAGGATGATTGGTAACGGAAAAGTTGCCAGCTGATACAAACTGATTCCAAGTGTATTGAAGACAATTTGTTTGAATTGATAATTTTGAATAAATTTTTTAAAGTATTGAAGTCCGACCCAAGGGCTTCCTGTTATTCCTTTTGCAGGGCTATAATTTCTAAAAGCAATTTGAACACCGTACATAGGTACGTATTTAAAAATAATGAGATACAGGAGCGGAATTGATACTAATAGATACAGCCCCCAATTCTTTTTAAGATAAATTAAAATGCTTTTTGAATTGCTTTTCTTTTTATTAAGATTGTTTGTCATACCGTATTATTAATCTCCTAACTTTATAAAATTTGCCCAAGTTGCATAAGAAATCTTAATATACTTAAATAT
>JAJUHH010000035.1 GCA_029267975.1 Clostridiales bacterium | reverse complement strand
TAGAAATTAGAGTTGGGTGTTTTTACATTGAAGGTCTTTGGTTATTATCCTTATGATACCCTTGCTTCCAGGGTCATTGGCTTTACCGGAAGCGACAATCAGGGAGTAATCGGTCTTGAAGTAAAGTATGATAATTACTTAAAGGGTATAGATGGCACCATACTTACCCTGACCACGGCCCATGGTGTTGAGATAAAGAATGCTGCCGAAGACCGGATTGAACCCCAGCCGGGAAATGATCTTTATCTCAGCCTGGATATTAATATTCAGCAATACGCGCAGCAGGTTGCTGAGAAGGTAATGGAATCAAAGCAGGCATCCAATGTGAAGCTGATTGTTATGAATCCCCAGAATGGCGAGATTATGGCCATGGTAAATCTGCCGGAATACAATCTGAATGATCCCTATACCTTCAATGAAGAATTTACTGCTCTTTACGCAGGCCAGACATTGACAGACCAGCAAAAGACTGAGGCTCTGAATAAAATGTGGAGAAATGCCTGCATCAGTGATACCTACGAACCCGGCTCCTCCTTTAAGATTATTACCGCAACAGCAGCTCTGGAAGAAAAGGTTGTTAAGCTGACTGATCGCTTCTTTTGTCCGGGCTTTAAGAAGGTAGAAGATCGCATCATCCGCTGCCACAAAGCCGGTGGGCATGGCAGCCAGGACTTTACAGAAGGTATTAAAAATTCCTGTAACCCCGTGTTTATGGAGCTCGGGGCCAGGCTTGGCGTCGATAAGATGTATTATTATTTTGATAAATTAGGACTGTTTAAGAAGACGGGAATTGACCTGCCCGGAGAAGCAGGCTCCATCATGCATAAGAAAGAGAACATCAAGGCGGTGGAACTGGCCACCATGTCCTTCGGACAGTCCTTTCAGATAACACCTTTGCAGCTCTTAGTTGCTTCCAGTGCAGTGATCAACGGAGGTAAGATAGTAACTCCTCACCTGGGTGTGGAAATAAGAAGCGCAGACGGCAGCAGAATCAAGGAACTTGATTATCCTACCAGCGAACAGGCAGTGTCAAAGGAAACCTCTGAAACCATGAAAGCCTTACTGGAAGCAGTCGTATCCGATGGAACCGGTAAGCGGGCCTATCTGCCGGGCTTTAAGGTTGGTGGAAAGACAGCTACCTCTGAGAAGCTTCCAAGAAGCAGCAATAAATATATTTCCTCCTTTATCGGCTTTGCACCGGCAGATAATCCTCAGGTGATTGCAGTGGTACTGATTGAGGATCCGGTAGGGATTTATTACGGCGGTACGGTTGCAGCTCCTGTGATTGCGGATTTGTTCAAGAATATTCTTCCCTATCTTGGAGTGGACGAAAATTATACAGAAGCAGAAATGGAGCAATTTCATGTTGGTTCCTTCGAGATGCCGGATTTTATCGGCAAGACCAGGAAGGAAGTTAACCAAATGATGAAGATCTATGAATTTGGAGAACTGGATGCCTTGGGCGAAGGGGACATAGTAAGGGAACAGTTTCCTCTGGCAGGCGAGACCATCGGTAAGGGCAGTGACATCATTTTATACTTCGAATAAATAACTGGGAGCAGCCAAAAACTGCTTTATGAAAATATTACCAAATGATAAAATCGCTGTGTAAAATGATTGTTTTTTCAAAATCAATAAAGTATAATAGCGTAGGTTAACAACAAAAGCATAACTACCTGTGTGAAATAAAACTACTTTTCACACGGCAAATTTGTGCCTGCCTGCCCAATTTCCAGGAGGCTGGCACCATGGAGGGATACTATGAATTTTTCTGAGATTAAAGTTATTTTACCTGTTATTATTTCCTTTGGTGTCTGCGTGATACTGTGCCCGCTTTTGATTCCCTTTTTGAAAAGGTTGAAATTCGGGCAATACATCAGAGAAGAGGGGCCTCAGTCACATCAGAAGAAATCCGGTACTCCAACCATGGGCGGTATTATTATTGTTCTGAGTATAGCCATTACCTGTCTTTTTTTCATGAAGGATAATAAAGATATTATACCGGTTCTCTTTGCTACCATTGGTTTTGGTATCATCGGCTTTATGGATGACTATATTAAGGTTGTCATGAAGCGTTCCATGGGACTTCGGGCATGGCAAAAGCTCTTGGGACAGCTGCTTGTTACAGCTATCTTCGGCTATTATTTGCTTAACTTTACGAATATCGGTACCTTGATTTTAATTCCCTTCTCGGGTGGAAAGTATGCAGATATCTCCTATCTGTTCGTACCTTTTTTCCTCTTTGTGGTCCTGGGAACGGTGAATGGATCGAATTTTACAGATGGCCTGGATGGACTTGAGTCCGGGGTTACCATACTGATTGCTACCTTCTTTACCGTAGTATCCATCGGACTTAAGAGCGATCTTTCGCCGATTACCGGCGCGGTGGCAGGCAGCTTAATGGCATTTCTACTATATAATGTCTATCCTGCTAAGGTATTTATGGGAGACACAGGTTCCCTGGCCCTTGGCGGCTTTGTGGCAGCTACTGCATTTATGCTGCAGATGCCTTTATTCATCCTGATGATTGCGCTGATCTATCTTGTGGAGGTCTTGTCTGTAATATTACAGGTCAGCTATTTTAAACTAACAGGTGGAAAGCGTATCTTTAAAATGGCACCGATCCACCACCACTTTGAATTAATGGGCTGGTCAGAGACAAGAGTAGTGGCGGTATTTTCTATCATTACAGCCATTCTGTGTCTGGTGGCGCTGATGGGTATCGGTTGATTGCCTTTTGATGGGTATTTTCTATTGTAGATGGATCAGGTGTTGAGGAAAGGAAGGGTAATATGCAGCTGAAGGATAAAAGGGTAATGGTGTTCGGGGCAGGAAAAAGCGGAATTTCATCCATAAAATTACTGCAAAGATTAGGTGCATTTGCTATCTTATACGATTCGAATACAAAGCTTACCATAGAGAGCTTTCGTGATAAATTTGATATTGAGCATAATTTCAGTTTGGTTACAGGAGAGCTGGAACAGGAGCTGATTGACTCCCTGGATCTCTTTGTACTTAGCCCGGGAATAGCCATTGATCACCCTGTAGTGGAGAGGATCAAGGAGAAGGGGATCTCTGTCTGGGGTGAGATTGAGCTGGCTTACCGCTTTGCCAAGGGTAAGGTGATCGGTATTACAGGTACCAATGGCAAAACCTCTACCACAACACTGGTCGGTGAGATTATGAGGACCTATTTCAAAGATGTACATGTGGTTGGTAATATCGGTAACCCTTATACGGATGTGGCTTTGGAAACCACCGAGGCTTCCGTCTGTGTCATTGAGCTTTCCAGCTTCCAGCTTGAGACAATCCATGAGTTTAAGCCTGATGTCAGCGCCATCCTGAATATCACACCGGATCACCTGGATCGTCACCACAACATGGAAACCTATGTTGCCATGAAGGAAAATGTGGCCAAAAACCAGACCATGGCAGAACTCTGCGTCCTCAATTATGAAGATGAAATTCTAAGAGAAGCAGCAAAAAGACTTTCCAGCAGAATCATGTTTTACAGCAGTGCAAGACGGCTGGAAAACGGTCTGTATCTGGAGGGAGACGATATATACTACAGCGTGGACGGCAGGAGAGAGCTGGTCTGCAATATTAAGGAATTAAAGGTATTAGGCCGGCATATGTATGAGAATATCATGGCCGGAGTTGGTATTGCAATCACCATGGGAATCCCCATGGATTACATTCATACTGCGCTTGTGAACTTCCGTGCAGTGGAACATAGAATAGAATTTGTTGAAACTATAAAAGGAGTTACCTATTATAATGACTCCAAGGGTACCAATCCGGATGCCTCCATTAAGGCGGTGCAGGCCATGGTCAGTCCCACTCTTGTCATTGGTGGCGGCTACGACAAGCATGTGGAGTTCGATGAATGGATCGATTCCTTTGACGGTAAGGTCAAACTCCTGGTATTGCTTGGACAGACTAAGGAACAAATTGCTGAGACTGCAAGACGTCATGGTTTCCATAATATTGTTATGGTGGAAGACTTAAAGGAAGCAGTCAGGGTTTGTGCAGAGCAGGCTGCTCCCGGAGATGCGGTATTATTGTCTCCGGCCTGTGCCAGCTGGGGAATGTTTGAGAATTATGAGCAGCGCGGAAGATTATTTAAGGAGTACGTGCGCGAGTTAATGGTTTCATAAGCAAAGAAAAGACAAGGGAAGCTAATCCTCATTTCATTAATCAAAGGTAAGGGGTGACACGATGGCCAGGACGGTTGCGGAAGCAAATAAAAGAAAAATGCACAGTTATTATGATTACAGCTTATTGTTTCTGATCCTTTTTCTGGTTTGCTTTGGTTTGGTCATGATCTATAGCACAAGCTCCTATAATGCCCAGCGCATTAACGGGGATGCCACTTACTATCTCCAGAGGCAGGCACTCTTTGCCGGAGTCGGTATTCTAATCATGTTATTTGTATCAAAGATTGATTACCGGATCTTTATTAAAAACCTGCCGATTATCCGTTTGAAACCGGTAACGGTGCTATATTTCATTTGTATCATACTGCAAGTAGCCGTACTTCTCTTTGGACCCACCATCAATGGTGCTAAGAGATGGCTTGATCTGGGCCCCCTGGGTAGATTTCAGCCCTCGGAGCTGACCAAGATCGCAGTAATTGTTTTTACTGCCTACATAGTTAATCTGGCTCCCAAGAAGCTGGATAAGTTTACGGGTTTTATCAGAGTAGTTATTTTTATAGCTCCTCTGCTGGGACTGATTATTATCGAAAACTTTTCCACAGCCCTGATTGTCGGTATTATCATGGTTGCCATTTGCTTCGTTGCCAGCAGAAAAAAACTATATTTTATTGTTTCAGGTTTATTGTTTGGAGCAATTGGCTCCATATTCGTATTCTTTGTATCCTACCGATCCGAGCGTATTAAGGTGTGGATGAATGTGGAAACGGAGCCAAAGGGATATCAGATCCTGCAGGGCCTTTACGCCATTGCCTCCGGCGGTATCTTTGGCAAGGGCCTGGGGCAAAGCATGCAAAAGCTTGGATTTATTCCGGAGTCCCATAATGATATGATTTTTTCGGTTATTTGCGAGGAGCTGGGGCTCTTTGGAGCGTTTTGCCTGATCCTGCTGTTCATATTACTCATATGGCGAATATTTATTATTGCCATCAATGCGGCAGATCTTTACGGAGGATTGATTGCAACCGGCGTTCTGGCTCATATTGCGGCCCAGGTGCTGATTAATATTGCGGTTGTAACCAACTCCATTCCTTCCACCGGTATTCCATTACCCTTTATTAGCTACGGAGGCAGCTCCGTAATGGTAATTTTGTTTGAAATGGGAATTGTTCTTAGTGTATCCAACCAGATCAAACGGGAATAGCGCTGCCTGGCCCGGCAAGCATAGCAAGGATAAAATTTACCTGATTCACGCAGACAAGAAGGAAATCATATAGTGTAGTATATTTCCTACAATTGTCTGAGGTGTGCTATGTCGAGTATCGAGGTCATCGGCGGTGAGCAGTTAAAGGGCGAGCTGAGAATACAAGGGTCAAAGAATGCAGCATTACCAGTAATTGCTGCTACTATTTTGAATAAAGGGAAATCCATACTTAGGAATTGTCCTAAAATACTTGATGTATACCATATGGTAAACATACTGAATGAACTGGGTTGTGAAACAGCCTGGGACGGTAATACGCTTTATGTGGACAGCAGTAATGCAGCCTGCTCCTCTGTTCCCGAGGAATCAGTGAGCAAAATGCGCAGCTCTATTCTTTTTCTTGGAGCACTGCTAGGAAGACATCATGAGGTTACGATAGCCTATCCTGGTGGCTGTTCCATAGGGAAACGTCCGATTGATTATCATCTTAAGGCTATTAAGAAGATGAATGTCACTCAGGAGTTTATTGGTGAGAATGATACGATGATTCATTGTTACACCGATCGGATTATTGGAAATGATATTTTTCTTGAGTTTCCAAGTGTTGGTGCGACTCAGAATATAATACTCACTGCCGTATTATCTGAAGGTACTACCAGAATTTTTAATGCAGCAAGAGAACCCGAGGTTACAGAGGTATGTAATTATCTGATACGGGCAGGTGCAAGGATCAACGGCAAAGGAACCGCTTTTATTGAGGTTGAAGGTGTGAAGGAGCTGCATGATGTGGATTTTAAGCTTTCTTCCGACCGGATCGTTGCAGGAACATATTTGGCGGCAGTTGCAGCAGCAAGAGGAAATGTGCTTTTTACCAATACACCCACGAGGCATCTAGATTCCACGCTTCGGGTGCTGCGCAGGACCGGCTGTGCTATAGAAGCCACAGAGGATACCATCAAGGTAGAAAGTAAGCACAGGCCAATGCCCATTGATTTACTTAGAACACAACCTTATCCGGGATTTCCGACGGATATGCAGTCCCAGCTTATGTCACTGCTGTGTCTGGCACAGGGGCAAAGTACAATTATAGAAGAAATCTTTGAATCCCGCTTTCAGAATGTCCCTGAGCTAAGAAAGATGGGTGCAGCAATCACCTTAGATTCAAAGGAAAATAAAGCCGTCATCAGTGGAGTAAGCCAATTACAGGGGGCTGTTGTTGAAGCCCATGACCTGCGGGGTGGTGCAGCACTGATTATTGCCGGACTTGCAGCGCAGGGAACTACCGTCGTTCGGAATGCTACCAGCATTGAGCGGGGCTATGAGGACATCTGTAGGGATTTAAGTACTCTCGGTGCCAAAATCAGATATTGCAGTGAGAATACCATCGGTTAAAGCAGAAGATGTAACATGAGAAAGAGGAAGAGGATGAAAAGAACCAGGGACAGGAAGCAAAATAGCGTACCGATCAGAATTATGAAAAAGCTAGTACTGCTACTCTTGATCATTGGTATACCTGCTGTGATTTTCATAAGCACCTTCCATATTGAAAAGATTGAGGTGGTAGGGGCACAGCGATATACCTCGGACGAGATCATCAGCCATCTGGTACAGACGAGACTGGATTCGAACTCAATCAGTCTTTACTTAAAGTACCATTACTTAACCAATGTCAATCTTCCCTTTATTGAAAAGGTTGATGTGGCCATGAAGGATACGCATTCCGTTACCATCTTTGTCTATGAGAAAATGATAGCGGGATGTGTTGAATTGATGGGAGAATACCTGTATTTTGATAAGGACGGCATTATCGTAGAAAGCTCCCCAAAGCTGTTTGAAGGTGTTCCGATCGTAAAAGGGCTGAAGTTCAGCAAGCTTCTTTTAGGACAAAAGCTGGTGCTTGAGGAACAAAAGCAGGAGTTATTTGATGTTATCATTGATCTGACTCAGCTCATTACAAAATACGATTTAAAGGTGGACAACCTTTCCTTCAACAGTAAGTACGAGGTGACCTTAACCATCGGAGATATCACTGTACTTTTAGGGAGAAAAGACGCCTATGATGAAGCCTTATCCGAGCTGAAAAATATTTTGGCTGAGGCTGAGGGGATGGAAATTAACATTGATATGAGGAATTTTGTGAGAGGAACCGAAGTAATCATTGCAAAACCAAAAAAACGACAGAATAGATAAATAAGTCCTACAGATATGAATATTTTATAAAAATATACTTGATTATTTGGGAATTTAAAGATATTATATAAAGTAGAATGTGGGATACCATAGTTAGTAGGAGCAGGTAATTTAATCCCATTATCCTGTGGTTATGGAAGAAAATTGGAAAATAATTTTGATATTGACGAGTTATTAGTAAATGATAGAAAGAATACGATGAAGGAGGAATTGACCTTGCTTGAAATAAGAACAAATGAGGCGGATACAACTGCAAAAATACTTGTAATCGGGGTAGGAGGAGCAGGAAACAATGCCGTTAATCGAATGATAGAAGAAAATATTCTCGGTGTTGAGTTTATTTGCGTCAATACGGACAAGCAGCACTTGAAGAATTGCAAAGCGCCCCAGTGCATACAGATTGGTGAAAAATTAACCAAGGGATTAGGCGCAGGAGCACAGCCAGAAGTAGGGCAGAAAGCTGCTGAGGAAAGCAGGGAGCAATTAACTGAGATAATCAAAGGAGCCGATATGGTATTTGTCACCTGTGGTATGGGTGGTGGAACCGGTACCGGAGCTGCTCCGGTCGTAGCACAGATTGCAAAAGATATGGGTATCCTGACTGTCGGCATCGTAACAAAGCCTTTCCGTTTTGAAGCAAAAACCCGTATGACCAATGCTATTGCAGGAATTGACCGTTTGAAGGAGCATGTTGATACCTTAATCGTAATTCCCAATGATAAATTGATAGAAATCGTTGACCGCAGAACCACTATGCCGGATGCACTTCGCAAGGCGGATGAGGTATTACAGCAGGGTGTCCAGGGTATTACCGACCTGATCAATGTACCCGGACTCATTAACCTTGACTTTGCCGATGTTCAGACAGTTATGAAGGACAAGGGCATTGCACATATCGGTATCGGTATGGGAACCGGTGATGATAAATGTATCGATGCTGTGAAGCAGGCGATCACCAGTCCATTGCTGGAGACAACCATTCAGGGTGCTTCCCATGTCATCATTAATATCTCCGGTGATATCAGCCTTATTGAAGCAAATGAAGCAGCAACCCTGGTTCAGGAGCTGGCAGGGGATTCCGCAAATATCATCTTTGGTGCTATGTTTGATGATACAAATCCTGATACCGCAACCATTACGGTTATCGCAACAGGACTTGATTCAAAAACAAAAGAAATGGTAAAGACGCCTGATTTCTTAAGACGTCCCAGCTCATCTATGGGTGCTTCATCTATGGGTTCTTTTAAGCCGAGTACAGCAAAGCCGGATTTTGGTTTAAACAGACCTTATAACAGCTACAGTGGGACAAGCCAGAGCAACTCTCAGGTTCATTCCTCTCAGACAAGCTACCATACCGATCCGAACCGCAGACCGGTGAGTCAGCCTGCCAAGGCACCTGCCAATACCAATACGGATCCCAGTGGTATTAAAATTCCTGAGTTCTTGCAGAAGAACCGCCATAATAAATAGAATTATATGTTTACATAAGACATTAAGGCTGTCAGATTATTTCCTTTGGAATGATCTGACAGCCTTTTTTGTGTCCAAAAGGAGGATAAGCACGGTTGCTGTAAAAATAAGTAAATGAAAACAAGGATTTATGGAACAAGAATTGACATATTTTGGATAAACAATGGGATATAATTTTCATCAGAAGCGGCTTAGTCCATGTGTATTCTAAACCGCGCAGCATGTTCCCGGAGGTGAAACTTGTACCTTGAGATTTATCCTGATGTTGTATTTGTCCTGAATTTCGTACTGGATTTTATCCTGCTCCTGATGTTAATGGCAGTAAACCGTAAGAAATTTCGTATCCTTCGGTTATCCTCTGCTGCAGCAATAGGAGCTCTGGCAGCTGTCATTGTAAGTCTGGCTCCCTGGCTTGAGTCTATGCAGATTATGGCGAATGGCAGAAGTTTATGTTACTTCCTATATCAAACAGGATTATTCTTACTGAAAGTTGCCTCCTTCCTCTTCATGCTCCGTATCGCCCTTGGAAAAATGAAGTGGAAAGAGCTGCTGAAGCAGGGAGTGATCATGCTTCTGCTACATCTTACCCTTGGTGGTTTGATGAATTCCTTGTACTATTACACAAACATCAGGGAATATGTACTGAATCTGGGAAGTCGGTTGATAATAAGCAATCTATCCATATGGTTTGTCCTGGCGGTGATGTTGGCTGCTCTGTTATTGGGACTGGGGCTGATTGCATTTTACCGGCTCTGCCGGCGTAATAGCCGCGAAACTTATGAGGTTAAGCTTTGCCTGGATAAGAAGAGTGTTGCTACCATAGGATTATATGATACGGGGAATTGCCTGTATGATCCAGTCATCCATAGACCGGTTATCGTTGTAGAGGATGGGATCATGGATGAGCTATTAAGGAAAGAATGGGGAATCGGATTACAGGATGCCCAAAACTATCTAAGCCCTACAGACAAAACAATTGCCGAGGATATTAGGATAGAGGCAGCGACTGCCTGGGATCAGGCATTGGAACAAAGTGAATTATCAGACAGAGTCCTTCCAAGGATACGCTTCATACCATATAGTTCTATAGGCAAAGCCAAGGGAATGATGATGGGTCTGATGTTGAATAAGGTGCTAATCCAAAAAGGAGAAGAAACCCTATGCCGTGAAAAAATTATCGCGGCAGTGTGTGACTGGAGGCTATCTCCGGGAAAGGAATATCATGTGATATTACATAAAGATCTACTATAAAACAGGGCGGCAGCAAAGCTAGTAATCATGGGAGGTAAGTTATGCTTTTAAAGTTATCGATACACAATAAGTTCCAGTTTCGCTTAATACCGGATATCAAGACGATTATATTCGGTCATCAGGGTGAAATCCATTATATCGGAGGTGCGGAGGTTCTGCCACCACCCCTCGATCCAGCCAGAGAAGCTGAAGTGATCAATGAACTCGGAACCGAGCGGGATGCCCAGATGAAGTCTATTTTGGTTGAACATAATCTCCGCCTTGTTGTATACATAGCCAAAAAGTTTGATAATACCGGGGTCGGGGTGGAGGATTTGATCTCTATCGGTACCATCGGACTCATTAAGGCAATCAATACCTTTAATCCTGATAAGAATATTAAGCTGGCAACCTATGCCTCACGTTGCATTGAAAATGAGATCCTCATGTATTTAAGACGAAATAACAAAACAAAGCTGGAGGTCTCTATTGATGAACCTTTAAATGTTGACTGGGATGGCAATGAACTCTTATTGTCTGATATTCTTGGGACGGAAGAGGATGTGATCTACCGTAATATTGAAGAAGAAGTGGATCGGAAGCTTCTCCGGAAGGCCCTTTCAAAGCTCTCAGACAGGGAGCGGATTATTGTCGACCTTCGTTTTGGACTGAATACTGATGACGGGACAGAACGTACACAAAAGGAAGTCGCAGACCTTTTAGGAATTTCACAGTCCTATATCTCACGGCTGGAAAAAAAGATTATTAAGCGTCTGAAAAAAGAAATGGTCAGATTTGAATAAAAGGTGAGCTGGTATTTGTTCCGATATTTGGCAATTATTTCTTCACCATCAATCGTATAAAGAAGAGCTAAAAAGTGAATCATTTTAAGGAGAAAAATGAATGATTCGGAGGATCAGATATGGCTCTTTATAAGGTTGAGATTTGCGGTGTAAATACAGCTAAATTGCCATTATTAAAGAACAGTGAAAAGGATGAATTATTTCAAAGAATCTTAAATGGGGATAAGGAAGCCAGGGAACTATACATTAAGGGAAACTTAAGGCTGGTGCTGTCCATCATTCAACGATTCTCAGGCAGTAACGAAAATGTTGATGATCTGTTTCAGATTGGCTGCATCGGTCTGATGAAGGCAATCGATAATTTTGATATAAACCAGAATGTGAAGTTTTCCACTTATGCGGTTCCTATGATTATCGGCGAAATCCGAAGATATTTAAGGGACAATAATGCAATCCGCGTCAGCAGATCCCTGAGGGATACTGCCTATAAGGCCATTTACGCCAAGGAGGCTCTGGTAAAGCGCAATGAAAAGGAGCCTACCATCAGCGAGATTGCTGAGGAAATTGGTATCAGTAAGGAAGATATTGTATATGCACTGGATGCCATTCAAAGTCCTGTTTCTCTTTATGATCCTGTCTATGTGGAAGGAGGAGATGCCCTCTATATCATGGATCAGGTAAGCGATAAGAAGAATAAGGAAGAAAACTGGATTGAAGAAATATCCTTAAAGGAAGCCATGGATAAGCTGTCTCCAAGGGAACATAATATTATTAAGCTTCGCTTCTTTGAAGGAAAAACGCAGATGGAGGTAGCCAAGGAGATCAATATCTCCCAAGCACAGGTCAGCCGTCTGGAGAAATCAGCACTAAAGAATATGCGCAATTATCTATTATAAATGAGGCCATTGGTAATCATTTCATCCTAAGATGATCCCCCGGATAAGGCGGTTTATGATGCTAAGTCATAAGTTAGTCTTGGGGAATCGTCAAGATGAATTGATTCATATAGAGAGAACACAATAGGGCATACATCCGATCAGGGTGCTTGCCCTATTGTGGTTTTGATTCAAATTCAAGAATAGTATCATCTGTGTATATTTTCTATATAATTGTAATTTATTTGTCAGATATACTAATTGAAAATGTGACATAAATATGGTAGTTTTAAAGTAGAACAATGGATATAGACTTACAAAAGAACATTAAACGAGGGATAGGATACTTATGGACATACTCTTGCAATTGATCAACCGACCTGCGGAAATTACCTGCGCATTTATCTGGTACCGCTTCATGACAACGATGCTTGATAAAAAATTTAAACGTAGGTACTATATCATGATGGCCATTTTCTTTTATATCATGATGGTTGTGAAGGAAATGATATATTCCCTTCCGGGTGCGGAGCGGTTCATGTTTATCGGGACCATTGTTCTCATGGGAGGCGCCTTGTGTGCGAATATTTTCCACTTTAATAACAGCCTTATTGAAAAAGTCATATGGTTTGGAATTTTTTACTTGGGTATTTTTGTTATGGAGTTACTTGGGCTTGTGCTGATACCTGCAGTCTCCGGTATTACTATTCAGAAGATCCAGACCAATGACGTAACGAACTATTGGGTAGGGTTAATTATCAAAGTAGTTACTGTACTGGTTTTTGAACTCTTTATTTTTTTTAGAAAAGGAAAGCTTCATATCAATTTTCGTTTCTATAAGTATCTCTGGTTTCTGATCATTTTTAATCTGTTTTTAATTGTGGGCTGCGTTTCCTTATATTTTAATT
>JAJUHH010000034.1 GCA_029267975.1 Clostridiales bacterium | reverse complement strand
GATAGAGATATGATGAGAAAAATTATCGCAACATTAATGGTTCTGGTTATGTCCGTGAGTTTACTGACAGCATGTAGCTCAAAAGACACGGATACGAAGACCCCATCAGGAGATAATACTCCTGCAGCAACACAGGCTCCCGCCGGTGGTGATGAAAGCAAAGTAATTGACACTTCAAAAGAAGTAAATCTGGTTATGTATTTATACGGTTCTGAAGGCGTAGCCAACAAGGATATTCTGGCTGCCTTAAATGAAAAACTAAAGGCTAGTATTAACGCAACACTGGAGATTAAATATATTGATTGGGGTAACATTGCTACTCAGTATCCCTTACTATTTACTTCAGGTGAGAAGTTTGATATGGCTTATGTAGCATCCAATGCATCGATTCCTTATGCTACCATTGCTAAGCAGGGCGGTTTGGTTGATATTACTGATATGCTTGATACCTATGCACCTACCTTAAAGGCTGAATTAGGTGACGCTTGGGACAGCATGAACGTAGGCGGCAGAATATATGGTGTACCCAGTACCTACAGCGAATTTACCGCACATGGTTTTGTTACCCGCAGAGACCTTCTTGAGAAAGCTGGCTTAACAGCAGTTACTTCTATTGCAGATATGGAAAAATATATGGATACCGCTCTTGCAGAGGGCTATGTTCCGCTGAACGGCAGCTCAAATCTTGCAATGGATATGTACCATATGTTTATTGACACTACCGGAGAATATATTGATGCTCCTGGTATCCCCAACGGTGAGATGTATCTGGCTGCAAAGAAATCTGATCCTGATACCATCATCCACCCTGTATTTACAGATGAATTTGAAGCATTTGCAGTAAAGATGAACGAGTGGGCACAGAAAGGCTACTGGTCCAAGGATATTTTATCTGCATCCCAGGATGACAAGGATAACTTCTATAACGGTTTATCTGCTTCCTTTATCAGTCACATGCCTGACTGGAGCGGTAACTATGGACTTCAGCAGCAGAAGCTGCCGGGTGTTGAGACAGACTTCTATGCATTCCCGGAAGCAAACGGCAAGATTGTAAAGAAGATGGGTGTTGAGAATGCAACCGGTATCAGCACTACCTCCGACAATCCGGAGAGAGCACTCATGATGATCGAGAAGCTTATGACAGACAAGGAATGCTATGATCTGTTCCAGTTCGGTATCCTTGGAAGACAGTATGAAATTGTTGACGGTAAGATTACAAAGCCCGCAAGCTTTAATGAAGAAGTTGATGGCGGTGGTTTCTCTGGTTGGGCACTTCGTACAGATAAGCTCAATATTCCTTATACCAGTGAAGATCCTCGCCGCTATACCTTAAATGAAGCATGGAGCAAGGTTGCAATTGACAATCCTTATGTAGGCTTCAGCTTTGATAATTCCAATGTAACCTCTGAGCTGTCAGCAATTGCAAACATAGACTCTCAGCTTGGTATTCAGATTATGTTAGGAAAGACCGCACAGGATCCGAAGGAAGCTGTTGCAGAATACAGAAAGCAGCTGGAATCAGCAGGTGTTCAGAAGGTTGTTGAAGAAGTGAACAAGCAGTTAGCAGAATTCAGAGCACAGTAAACCCTGAAAGAGCGCGGCGTTCTTCGCAATGAGTGATAGGCAGGAACTATTCGGAAGAGCTTATGATACCTCTTTTGAATGGTTCCTGTCCTGATTTCAGGATGTTGCTGTGGATCTCTAACAAGTTAGACCAATGACTGAGGCGGAAAAAATAATAGAAATATAGACAGCAAAATGATACAATGATAATCGGGGTTAATCAGATTATCATTTTGGAGGAAGTATAAGTTATGAGTGTAACCATTAAGGATGTTGCAAAGTTATCGGGAGTAGGAATAGCTACGGTTTCCAGAGTTCTCAATAATAGTGGTATCACCAGCAACGAGACCAGGGAAAAGGTTATGGCTGCTGTGCGTGAACTGAATTATGTACCCAATAACAGTGCAAGGGTGCTGAAGATGGGCCAATCGAAAACGATCGCACTTCTTGTAAAGAGCATAACCAATCCATTCTTTCAAAAAATGATTCATACCATAGAGCAAAAGGTATCCTTGCGGGGATATCATCTGGAGATGCGTAATGTGAACTATTCCCAGAGCGAAATGTCAATGGCCATAAAAGAAGTACAGGACAGAAATTTGAGCGGCGTCATCCTGATGGGTGGTAGTTTCGGATATACCAATGAAGACTTTGAGCGACTAGGTGTACCCTGCGTATTGCTTACAGTAGCAGCAGGCGAGGATGTCAATACGGATCTGTACTCCAGTATTATTATAGATGATGAGGCTGAGGGCTTTAAGGCCACAGAATACCTGATCAATCTGGGACACCGTCGGATCGGTTTCCTCTATAGCAATAGCGGCAATGCCTTAACTCCCAATCGTCTGCGATATCAGGGATATCAAAGAGCACTGGAGACTCATGGAATCCCCTTCGATAAGGATATGGTATCAGCCATTAATATATCAGAGTCCGATTATGAATTCGGATTTAATATGATGAGAAACCTGATGATGCGCCATAAGGATATGACAGCGGTTGTAGCCATAGCCGATACCATGGCGATCGGTGCAGCCAAAGCAGTAATATCTTCCGGACTTCGCATTCCAGAGGATATTTCGATTATTGGATTTGATGGTATTGAAGTGGCGGAGTTTTATAACCCGTCCCTGGATACGATCTGTCAGCCTGCGGAGCAGATGTCATTAAGAGCGATTGATGCCCTGTTTGAAATGCTCCAGGGGGGGAAGACGACCCATAAGGTATTTGAGGCAGCCTTGTTAAAGAGAGGCTCCTGCGCTGCCGGTCCCACGTTCAAAAAATCCTGAGTGCTTATATGACAAAGGAAATTTATGACGAATGAAATTTATTATAGGTCCTATCAGAGGTAGCAGGTTCGGCTTTTTCCGGAATTGGATGTAATTCCTGTGCGCTTGCTCACCTCCGGGATCCATTTTTTATTACCTGACTTATGCATATGCTAATTCTAATCGCCGTTTTCACGGCGTTTTTTTGTTTGTATATTTAGGTCTGCCCTGATTTACCTAGTCATTAAATAAAATTTAATTATTTAAAAAAATTTTACTGGAATTTTTTACAACCTGTATTATAATAAAGTAGGACTTAATTACCAGTCTATTACAAATCGATAACCAAAAGAGGAAGTGCATAGGATGATGAAAATTAAAATGAACATTACCAGGAAGCTAATCTTAGGAGTAGCGGTTACACTTGTTTTATCTCTCTTTGTTATTTCTGTCATTGATTACGTCATTGCAAACTATGAAATCAATCGTTCTAACCAAATCCTGCTTAAGAACACCATAGAGTCTTCACTTTATGAAATCAACAAGAACTACAACTATGCAGCAAGCCAAGAGGCGTGGATGACAGAAGAGGAGGCTAAGGCAGCATCCCTGAATACCATCAGCGAATTTATGACGGGGAGTCCTATTACAACTGCTGATGCGACCTCAAGTGCCACAGTAAATACGACCGACATGGAGCCGGTCATGAGTCTCGGCAATAACGGTTATTTCTTTATTACCAACTCTCAAGGTGATATTATATTTCATCCCTTCCTGGATGGGAATATTTATGATCTCAAATCTGCGGATGGGCGTCTGATCATACAGGAAATGATCCAACTAGCCAAAGCCGGCGGTGGTGAAATGACATACGCCCTGAGTAGTGAAAGCAGTAATGTGCCGGAAAGCAAAACTGTGTATACAAAGTATTTTCCTCAATGGGACTGGGTAGTAACTGCGGTCATTTATAATTCTGATCTCCTTCGTGGGCCCGATATTATTTTTAGGAGCAATCTGATTGCCCTGGGAGGGATTCTTCTTATTTCAATGTCAGTGATTGTATTGATTGCACGCAGAATTACTTCGCCCATTAAAGTGATCGCAGAAAGTTTACACCGTATTTCAGAAGGGGACCTTACTGTCAATAAGATCAAAGTAAAAGCCTATGATGAGACCAGGCTTTTGGGAGACAGTGTAAACCTGCTTTTAGATCGCTTCCGCAGTATTGCAGCTGCCTTGAATGAATCCAGCGATAGTCTGAGCAATTACTCCTCAGAGCTTAAAGCAATCTATGATACAGCAGCGGAAGCAAGCTCTGCCATTGCTGCTTCCATTGCGCAGATCGCTGCGACCAGTGATGAACAGGTCAAAGATATCTATTCCGGTGTAACTGAGATGAAGCAATTAGGGGAGCATATCAGGGAAAGTGCTGATGAAAGTGAATCTGCAAGAAACAGTGCGGAAAAAACCATGGCCCTAAAGGAAGTGGGACTTGCTTCCGTAACAGCTTTAAAAGAGGTAAATATAGAAAACCAGCTGAATTCCAATCAGCTTGAGACGGCAATCTCTGCAATGAACAATCATGCACAGGAAATCGGAACAATTGTTACGGTGATAGCTCAAATATCAGAACAGACCAATTTATTAGCCTTGAATGCAAGTATCGAGGCAGCCAGAGTGGGAGAACAGGGCAAAGGCTTTGCTGTAGTAGCCGGTGAAATCAGAAAGCTTGCCAATGAAACAGCAGCCGCCGTTGAACATATCTCCAATATGATCAATGAAGTACAAACGCAGTCCGAAACTGCCGCAAACATTGTTGAGAAAAATGTTCTCAGCGCAGCAAAGATGAATGACACTGTGATCCACACAGAAGAAGCCTTTGGCAGCATCGCTGAGGAACTGAAAGACCTGGTATATGATATTAATAGAATAGCAGAATATAATAGCTCCATTAACCAGAAGAAGGATACCCTGTCAGAGTTATTAAAGGAGCTTTCCGAGCAGACCGAGGAAGTGACCAGCTCTATTGAAGAGATTAACTCCTCTACAGATCAGCATAATCAGGTTATACAGAATATATCAGACAGTGTAGCAATGCTACATGATATGTCAGAGAAGCTCAAAAACCTGATTGCAGTATTCAAGTTAGAATAAAAAGACTTAATACAAGACAGCATATCAATATGCTGGATGACACTGGAACAGAAAGCTGACGATGTAAAGTGAGGAACTTTCCTTGGCATATCCAAGGGCTGTTGCATTATAAGTCAATAAAGAAGGGAAGAACAACATACATCCCGTAATGCGCTGTTTACCAAACAGATTGTTGTTTGCTATGTTCGGCAATCTGTGTGTGAGGGATGATGTTATTCTTCCCTTCCTTGATGTCTATATCTGCAACAGCCTATTAGGATATATCCTTAGATAATTTCCTTACGGAAAGCTTAACTTGACTTCTTTCTGCAGAACAGGTTATAATAATATAAATTGATAGGATTGTAACTGTTGAATCAGGCAAGACCGACTTAGTATAAAGGATATATTACTAAGATGGTCTTTTTTTATTATTGTTTCTGAGGAGGACATGATTATGGTGATACTGAGCGGTAAAGGTGTATGCGGCGGGATTGCAATCGGAAAGATGCAATTTTATAAAAAGGAGTCAGCAGCCATCACACGGTATAAAGTAGATTCTGCGGAGCAGGAGCTGAAACGGCTGGAGCTGGCCAAGGAAAAGGCCGCAAAGCAGCTTCAGGCCTTGTATGAGAAGGCTTTGGCAGAGGTGGGGGAATCGGGTGCGATGATCTTTGAAGCCCACCAGATGATGCTGGAGGATGAGGATTATCTTGACTCCATCAAGAATATCATCTCGACCCAGAAGGTGAATGCAGAGTATGCAGTGGGGGTCACCTGTGACCATTTTGTACAGATATTTTCCTCCATGGATGATGATTATATGAAGGAAAGAGCAGCGGACATTAAGGATATCTCTGAGCGGCTGGTAAAAGCATTTCAGGAGGGAGAGGGCGGTTTTGTCCTGACAGAGCCGGTAATTCTGGCAGCAGAGGATCTGGCACCCAGTGAGACCGTGCAAATGGATAAGAGTAAGATACTGTCCTTTGTTACCAGGCAGGGGTCAGTGAATTCCCATACAGCCATTCTTGCCAGAACCATGAATATCCCGGCAATTATCGGACTTGGGCAGGAGCTGCTTATGGAGTATGACGGTAAGCTTACGGTGGTAGACGGTTATAGCGGACAGATTTATATTGAACCGGATGAGGATATCCTGCAAAAGCTGCAGGAGAAGAAGGCGAAGGAAGAGGTCAGGAGGGCACTGCTTCTTGAACTGAAGGGAAAGGATAATGTTACAAAGAGCGGCAAGCGGGTGGAGGTCTATGCCAATATTGGCAGTGCAGAGGATATTGGTGAGGTATTAAAGAACGATGCCGGAGGAATCGGACTCCTGCGAAGTGAGTTTATCTATCTGAATAAGAATACCTTCCCTACAGAGGAGGAGCAGTTTGGGATCTATAAATATATCGCGGAGAGTATGGCAGGCAAGAAGGTGATCATCCGTACGCTGGATATCGGTGCAGATAAGCAGGTGGAATACTTTAATCTGCCCAAGGAGGAAAATCCGGCCATGGGCTATCGGGCCATCCGAATCTGCCTGACGCAGAAGGAAATCTTCAAGACACAGCTGCGTGCCCTTTACCGTGCCTCGGCCTACGGCAACATTGCAATTATGTTTCCGATGATTATCTCTGTAGAAGAGGTAGAGGAAATCAAAGAAATAATAGAAGAGGTAAAAGGGGAGCTGGACGTGCTTGGAATTGCATATAACCAAGGGCTGGAGCTTGGGGTTATGATTGAAACTCCTGCTGCAGTCATGATCAGTGATCTGCTGGCGAAAGAGGTTGATTTCTTCAGCATCGGTACCAATGATCTGACCCAATATACAACAGCAGTTGACCGGCAGAACCCTAAGCTGGAAAGGTTTTATCACCCTCACCATCCGGCAATTTTACGGATGCTGCAGATGACTGTGGACAATGCCCATAAAAATGGTATCTGGGTAGGTATCTGCGGCGAGCTGGCAGCAGATCTCTCGATGACGGAGACTTTTCTTAAGATGGGAGTAGATGAGTTGTCTGTAGCACCCGGTATGGTCCTGGAGCTGCGTAAGACCATCAGAGAATGTGATTGATAAGGAATTTTTGATTGCAAATTCTTTACTGCAATCTTATACTTAATTTAAATATCAAAGATGATAGATCGGATAGGAAATTGCTCTATTGTTCCTATCCGATCTATATTGGGAAAAGATCACCAGGGATCGTAACAAATGCGCATGGAGGAAGAAGCCTTAAGTATGCGCTGGAATGAGGGATAAGATGAAGGTAAAGCAGTTTGAAGATTATTATGAGAAAATCAGGGCAAATTGTGCCAAGGTCATTATCGGTAAGGATGAGTGCATCCGCAATATTGTCATTGCCTATCTGGCAGGTGGGCATGTATTGCTGGAGGATGTACCCGGTACCGGTAAGACCATGCTCTTTCGGGCATTTTCCACCTCTGTAGGCGGAAGCTTTAAGCGTATCCAGTTTACTCCGGATATTATGCCGTCCGATCTTACAGGCATTAATTTCTATAATCAAAAAAGCGGTGAGTTTGAATTTCGCCCCGGCCCCTTATTTGCACAGATGGTGTTGGCAGACGAAATCAATCGTGCAACACCCCGAACACAATCAAGTCTTCTGGAAGCTATGGCGGAAGGTCAGATTACAGTAGATGGAACTACCTATCCTGTAGAAAAGCCCTTTATGGTAATGGCAACGCAAAATCCCTTAGAATCAGGCGGAACCTTTCCTCTTCCTGAGGCCCAGAAGGATCGTTTCATGATGAAGCTGTCCATGGGTTATATGCAGAGAGAGGAAGAACTATCCCTGCTGTCAAGAGGATCTTCCCTTACAGCTCTTTCCTCCAGCGGACAGGTAGTAACGATGGAAGAGACAATTGCTCTACAGCAGAGTTATCACGAGATTGAGGTAAGTGATCCGGTGAAGGGCTATCTCATGGATATTATCGATAAAAGCAGAAATGACCGTCGGGTCTTATTGGGGGCATCCACAAGAGCAACCCTTGCTCTCTATCAGGCCTCCCAGCTATTGGCTGCCATTCAGGGGCGTTCCTATGTTATTCCCGAGGATGTGAAAAGTCTGGCAGTGAGTATCTTGGAGCATCGTTTGTGCTTTGCCGGCGTCCTCCGGGATAGAGAAGGGGCACATATCTGTCAGGAGCTCATAGATGAGGTGGCGGTACCGACAGAAGTGATTACCAATGGAGTATAGTGTAAGGAGAAACTGTCTCATTGAGACAGTTGGGAGGTAATGACATGCTGATATTTCTTGCCGTGCTTATTCTATTTGGCGCTGCGCTGGAGCTATACTCCCTGAAGGATAATTCTTCCCATATCCGTTATCACAGTCAACCTTCCCAATATGGCTGTGAGCCGGGAGAAGCCTTTCAGATTAAAACAACGATAACAAACTATGGCGTCAGAACAATTCCTTTTCTCAAGCTGGAAGAGAAATTTCCAAAGGAGATCAGGCTTCAGGGGGTAGAGCCGTTATCCACAAATGATGATCATTGCCTGCATGCCAATGTTATCTATATTAAGGGCAGACAGAAGATCACCAGAACGCTTCAGGCCTCCCTGCCGCAGCGGGGAATGTACCGATTTGAGGGCTGTAGGCTGCTTGTTGGGGACTTCCTTGGTATCAAAGAGAATAATAAGGAATTAAAGCAGGAGGAGGAAATGGTAATCTTCCCCCGTCTGCTTGACGATGATAAGCTGGAGCGGGCACTATCCGGTTATTACGGTGATATCTCTGTGCGCCGTTTCTATATAGAGGATCCCATCCTGGTGAATTCCTATAATGATTATACCGGCAGGGAGCCCATGCGTTCCATTAGCTGGACCCAGAGTGCCAAAAAGAACAGATTGATGGTAAAGGAATTTGATCATACCACGGACTTGTCTGTCACCATACTTCTGGATGTTTACCTGCACTGGTCAGAGGGAGCCCATAGGGAGGAGCTGGAATATTGTTTTTCTCTGGCAAGGACCATTGCCGAGTTTCTGGAGAAGAAGCGGGCTTCCTACCGACTTCTGACCAATGCCTATATTCGCAGCCGGAATACAGACTATGAAGATTTGGGGAAGGCAGGACAGGGGGCGCATCATTATACCATGCTAATCTATACCCTGGGCCAGGCTGCTTCCAACAGCTTCTGCAATATTGACGGCTTACATGATATCGCACTTCGTAAATATGCCGGAGAAAGCGCCTTATTTTATATAGCACCTTTTGAGAATGAGAAGCGAAGGGCTATGGTGCAGAGCCTGCAAAATAGGCTGAACTGCCAGATCTATCCCATGTATGCAGCTTCTATGCGGGAGGTGGAATAGATGCTGTCTAAATTATATAAATTATTCTTTGACCTGAGTGTCTGTTTTAGCCTTGGTGCCTTTTTGTTGGGTTATTTCGCAGGGATTAAGGTTCATAGCATGGGTTATTTGCTTTTACTGGCAGCAGCTCTTCTATCTGTTGCAGCAGATAAGAAAAGGGGCTTACGAATACTCGTCAGTGCAGGTTTGCCGGCAGCCTATCTTGCTTATGAGGCAGTAGTGTACAGAGCAGAAGGCATGATAAACTTTGAAGGCAAGGTAAACTATATTAGATCACTTCCGGAATTGTTGATCTTCCTGCTGATATGGGCATATCTCCTTACTGTCATTGTCCTGAATCGTCTGACCATACAGCATGGGGATTTTATGGACCGGTTAAAGCGACTTTTATATCTAAGCCTGATCATGATTTTTCCGATCCTCACCGCCTTTCCTAAATTCAGGATGGGGATAGAGGCTGCCAGTCCTTATCTGACTGCGGCATGCATCAGTGCAATCTTCCTCCTGCGTCATCTGCGGGCAGTGCATCAGCTGGAACAAATGAAGCTGTACAGAAGGCAGCAGCTTTTCGAGTTGTTGGCCTTCCTGCTGATCAGCTTACTTCTTACCCTGGCAAAGGCACCTCAGAATTTGCTATTGGGTATAAAGCAACTGTATTTGCATATCATTGAGCCGCTGCTTTCTTTGCTTACCACTCTACTGGGAATGCTGATTTATGGAATTATCAATTTGATTATTGCCTTGTACAGGCTTATTACCAATGATCAAGATGTTCAAAACATCGAATTTGTCGCTGATGAGCAGACCATTAACGGAGCAGAGGAATATTTTCGAGGAGCTTCTGCTGATTTAAGGTGGCTTATTCCATTATTGTATGCTCTGGGTGCAATCCTTGGTATGGTGCTGCTATTCATTGGCTTTCGATGGCTTATGGGACAGCGGCTCAAGGAGAAACTGCCGGCAGGAGTAGAGGAAATAAGAGAAGATCTGGAGGATACAGGGGAGAAGCATGGGAGATCCTTCGGGGCTTGTCCCAAAACAGCCAGAGGCTATATTAGGTATTATTACAGAAAGCTGCTGCTTCGTCTTCAACATAAAAAAATACCCATTGGACCTTCGGATACAACCAGGGAGATCAGTGAAAAATATCTGATAATGCAAAGGGAAGCTTCTGCGCAGCGGTACCATTCAGGGAAGGAAGCCTCCTGGCAGCTTACGAACTTATACCGCAAGGCCAGATATCAGATGACAGAAGAGATCACAGAGGAAGAAGCAGAAAAGGCAAGGCGTCTCTATCAGGAGCTAAAGAAGATTAGCGGAAAGAAATAGCAATGATATCAAGACCACTCATAAGATATGGTGCAATAGAGGGAGGTGTAGAAATACATCTTCCTTTTTTGTATGGATATCTATCAGGCAATATAGTAGATAACCCGGATTTAACACTCAAATATTCTGCGTGGAGCATGAGAATATTGTTGTTAGATATCAATATAACATTAATTAGAATAATATCAAACAATATAGTTGACATATATCTAATGATATGTTAGATTAATATCAAATATCAATGTTTGTAAAGGAGAAGAATACAATGTCAAAGGAGAAAGTAAGTACGGAAGATGTTATAAAGCCGGGTGAAACAGCACAAGCTCTCCCTATAGCTGCGCCGGAAGAAGAGGATAGGTCTGCACCAAATCATAACATCAATGAAAAGAATAAGATGGTGGAAAAGCCGGATCGTGAGGAAAAGACAGGTTACCGGCAGATTCTTCGGCAGAAGGAATACATGAAGATAGTCATTGCCTCAGTGATCAACCGCTTCGGGGATTCTATTGACAGCATTGCCTTTATCTGGCTGGTATATCAGGTGACTCAAAGTGCTGCCTGGTCAGCTTTTCTCTTTGGAGTAAACAGAATTCCTACAATATTTTTGCAGCCCTTTGCCGGAGCCGCCATAGAAGGTAAGAATAAGAAACTGATCATGATCATAACAGATATTATTCGTGGGATCTGCGTTGGCTTTGTTGCAACTGCCTATCTCATGGGCTTTCTAAATCAGTGGATCTTACTGGCAAGTACCTTGATCATATCCAGTGCAGAAGCATTTCGGGGGCCTGCCTCGGCTGCACTTCTTCCTAAGCTTCTGGATAAAAAATATTTCTCCTTTGGTTTATCCCTAAGCGCCGGTGTGAGCAATGCGGCGGAGTTAATTGGTCAAGCGGCTGCAGGCGTGATTATTGCATTGTTTCATATCTCGGCAGCTATTTATATCGATATGGCGACCTTCTTTCTATCGGCGCTGATTATCCTAACCTTAAGGATAAAAGAAACACAGTTGACAAAGGGAGCAATTAATGTTAAGGAATATGTAGATAACTTAAAGGGTGGTTTTATATATCTGAAGGATAGGGCACTATTGCGGAACTTTTTGCTCTTGGCTTTGTTTTTAAATGCAATTTTGGTTCCTTTCAATAGTCTGCAAGCGCCTATGGTCAGTGAGGTGCTGCATACTGATGCCGGTATGCTGTCTGTCCTGGGCATAGCGATCTCCGGCGGCATGATCATTGGAGCTATGCTTTATCCCTATCTTAGCCGAAGCCTGCAAGGACATATCATTGTAAAAATTGGAGGCTATTCCATAGCTGTATTTTATTTAGGCTTTGTTGCAATAGGACACTTTATCACTTCTCCCATCTTGCTGTATGCTGCGGTAGCCTTTGTTTCCTTTGTGGTGGGGACTGCCATTGCAATGATGGCGAATTTTGAAAATGTTGAATTTATGAAAAACATTGATCCGGAATATATGGCGAGGATGGCATCCATCTCATCTGCCGCCTGTGTTGCGGCTATGCCGCTGGTTTCCTTTCTGGTGGGAGCCTTAGCCAAGTTCACAAGCACAGCCGCCTTATTCCTGATCTCAGGCATTCTGGATATCTTAATATGCCTGTGGCTGTGCAGCAGGAAGCGCTTTGCTGCAGAAGATTCTAAAGAAACCGAGGGGATTGTCAATGGAGCAGAAATTTCAAATTCTTCCGCAGGTTAATCTGCTGGAGGAAGCGATTATCATACTTTATGAATGGATGAATAAGGATCGTATTGAGGAGATATGGCCGAGCTATAAAGATAGCTTTCAGGATAATCTTAAGATGTATCAGTCCCGCAAGGATTTGCTGCTAGGTATTTATCAATGTGTGAAGGAGCAGTTTAAGGAGAAGCGGGAATTAATTGAGTACTATTTTAAGGCAAGGGGAACAGGAACAGGTTATTCAACCCTGGGACATCTGGCGCTTCTATGGGATAATCAGAAATATGATAATTCTCTGCTGCCTTATGAGGAACGCTTTGCCGGACTTACAGAAGAGCAAAAGGTGAAGCAATATGCAGTATTGATTGACGCTGATGCAGCGCTGAACACACCCCTGGCCTCCATTAACACCCTATCGGATTTGATCTCTTTTATAGAGAGCTCAAACTATGACAAGGACATAAAATGGGAAGCGATCAAAATATATTCCCAGCAGGAGTTCTATTATAATGAGGTCAGCCGTCTTCTTGCTGAGCTTATAGAGCTTCTGCAAAGTCGATATGGTGCTCAGCTTAAGCAGCTTGGACAGGAATTTTATGAGTACTG